>JADZCR010000001.1:300000-549022 GCA_020851465.1 Phycisphaeraceae bacterium
TCCGTACCCACTCGGCGCGGAGCGCCAGGAATTGACGATCCATGTTCTCGTAGTGGACAACCTCTTCATCCTTGGCGGCTTTCTGCGCCACCTTGGCCTCGATCGTGCCCTCCATGGTTTTGATCTTTTCCATCGCCTGGATGCGGTTGTTGTTGGGGCTGGTCTGCTCGCCCAGCTTGGTCTCGGGCGGAGTGGCTGCCAGCTTCGCATTCAGCTCCGCGATCCGTGCACGAGCTTTCTTGACCAGAGGATGCTCCTCGGTGCGGCCAAAATTGATGTGGTCGCTGAGTTCTTTTTCCGCTTCGCCTTTTTGGGTAAGAATCTGGTCGTAAACCGGATTGCGGCCGACGTTTTCCGTCGTGATGTTTTCCGGCTGACCGCGGACAAATTCTTCAAGCCGTGACAACTCCGCTTTCTTAACTTCGATTTCCTGCGCCAGCGCGTTGCGCTGTGCGATCAGTTCGTTCTTGCGATTCTGCACCGCCAGCGCATCGTCAGGGCGCAGGCCGACGTTTTCGGTTTCGAAGCGTATTTTTTTCCGTTCGAGTTCCTGCACATCAGCCCGGTAGCGGTCCACTTCCTTCTTGAGGAATATCTCCGCGTTGGCGAGCGTGCCTTCGAGTTTTTCGCGGGTCTTGCGGACGTAGTTGTCCACGAGTCGGTTGGCGACTTCGGGGGCGACGCGCGAGTCCTTGTCGGTGTACAGCACGGTCACCACGTCGATCAGGTCCGACCGTGTCTGAAACTTCACCGCCAGGCGGGACTGGTAGTCCTCGATCATCTGCGCTTTCATGCGCATACCTTCGTCGGTGAGTGTGCTGTCCTCCCGACGAGGCAGATTTTTATCAAAGCCCATATCGCTGATGAGTTGTTCGATCGCGGGCTTGCCGGCAAGGTCTTCGATCAGCAGGCGGCGGAGCGTTTCCTGCATGACGTTCTGGATCTTGCCCTTTTCGGTGGTCATGACGTTTTCGTTGCGGCGTTCAAACTTGGTTTCCGCGCGATATTCCCGTTGCAGGGCAAAGCTGCCCAGAACGATCGCCGTCGTCACACCCAGCGCGGGGAAGATGAATTTCTTTTTATGGGTGAGCAGGATGTTGACCCACTCACGAAGATTGCCGGGCTTTCTCCATGCCATCGCGCAGACTCCCTGATCAATTGCGATTTTTCAAACCAAACCCCAGACTGCCGGACACCCGGAGGCGACTTCGCCGCGGGGCCGCCTCTTGCTTACGGAATGCCGGATACCGCAGCCCCCGCTTTTGCGGGCATCGAGACACCTGTGATGATCGGCTGGACAGGCGCCAACAGGTTCTGCACCGCCACGCCGACCGCCGCGAGCGGGTTAATCGGCATGAAAATGATGTCGCCTTCTTCCAACACTGCGTTGTAGCGCAGGTCGCCCTTTTCGATCATGTCACGGAAGTTCAGGCTCATCCGCTTGATGAGCTGCTCCTCCTCGTTCGGACGCAGCACCACGAGCTTTTCCGGCCAGGCCGAGCGGGGTATTCCCGCGCGAAGCACCGCATCCAGCACCGTATCCTTGCCTGTGTACGGCTTGGGCCCCATGGAGGTTTCCCCAGCCATGTAATAAAATTTCGAGTTAAACCCGACGACCTCGACCTGAACGGTCGCGTCCACGTAGTACTTGAGGATTTTTTCCTCGATTTCGCTGGCGAGCTGGGTCGGCGTCTTGCCGGCGGCAAACACGTCTCCGAGGAGGTAGATCGTCACCACGCCATCGGGACGGAGCGTCACCTGGGCGTTATTCACCTCCGGCGCGTTGGGAGCAATGATGCGGATGGTGTCGGGTGGCTCGATGACGTACGGCTTGCCCCCGACGATCGGCCGAGGCTTCTTGATAAAGGCGTCATGATCGGTGTAGCGTGGCGGGGAACAACCCGCAGACGCAACAAGGAGCGCGACGAGGGACAATCCGAATAAACGCTTTAGGCAAAGCAGCATGTATCGCTCCCACATAGACGTTTAGGGATAAACCAAACCGCCTATCGTAACTTATGGTCGGTCCGATCGGGTAGTCGCCTCAAGTCAGATCGAGCAAAGTTTCACGCGCAGCAATGAATTTCAGCCAAAGAATAGCGCGGGGCGGGCCAGAAAAATAGCTGCGGAGGAAAGCCGGGCCGCCATCAGGCCTTATCGAGCACCGGTATCCCGGAACTTGCTGATGGTGGCGAATAAGAGCTTGAACTCCAGACTCAGACTCATGTTCTGAATGTAATGGAGGTCATATTCCAGCTTGCGACGGACGGAAGCGATGTCCGTATCGTAGCCATTCTTGATTTGCGCCAAGCCAGTCAAGCCGGGCTTTACTGCGAGGCGTTTATCAAAGTCCGGTAACTCACGGCTGAGTTCTTCAAACATTTCCGGACGCTCTGGTCGCGGGCCGACGAGGCTCATTTCGCCACGGATAATGTTCACCAGCTGCGGCAGCTCGTCCACATGGCTTTTGCGCATCCACTTGCAGATGGGGATGATACGAGGGTCATCCTGTCCGGCACGCTGAGCCTTGCCGTGCTTTTCCGCATCGACGTACATGGAGCGCAGCTTGTAGATCGTGAATAAGCGACCATTAAGGCCGACTCGAACCTGACGGTAGAGCACGGGGCCTTCGGGGTCGGAGATCTTGATCATCGCGGCACAAAGGCCCATGACCGGCAGAAACACCATCAGGGCGATGGTTCCGCCTACCAAGTCCATAAGCTCTTTGAAAAGCCTGAATTGACGACGGGCAACCTCCAGGAGGACGCCCCCACCACCGGCACCAACCATCACCATTGTCAACGGCTCAGGCATAATTCCTTCATCCCCTGCGTCTGCATTCGATCATGGTGGCGGCAACCCATCACGATCGCACGGCATCGAATGCGACTTCTTGCATTTCTCTGCTTAACTTCGGCCGCCCCACGCGGCCCCTTCAACCCAAGTCAAAGAATCGCACAAACTTCCCTGACATCCTCCGTCCGAGTAGCAGCACCACCCGGCTGCTTAACTCCTGACTGATTTTCACCAAAAAACGGGCAAACTAGCTATTCTCGCAAACCAGCCATCCTGGCTGATTACGACCTTTATCGCCTTCACGGAGTTTTGGTCCCCGACGGTCCGCCGTCGAAAATGACTTCCGCGTACGTCTATTAACGTACCCCATAGACTCTCGTTGTCAAAACAAACTACCCTGTTTTTAGTGATATTTTTTCATCCGATCAGCTCTAAATCCTTCATACAAGCCTTTACCAATTCATGATCAACGTTCAAAGATTCCCCATTTTCACAACCGCTGGGTGATCTCGATGACCTATCGCCGAACTTTCTCAACCAGACTTTCGACACCCTTTAACCCAGATCAACTAAATCCGGATTACTGCTCCGCTTAGGTGTTTATGGCGTCGCTGGTTTCGTAGCCGCGGGAGTTGTTGTCGAGGTTTGCGCTTGAGAGCGAGGTGCGACCAGAAATGGATCGCCTTGCTTCTGGTCTGTGACCGACTCGATTTCCGAGAGTACCTGTTTGATGCCCTCCTGTCGGGTGATGACGACCGCTTCGTATGGATACGACGCAGCCTTCTTCGCTGTCGCATCCTGGCTTGGTCGGTTCGCCCTTCCCTGCACATAAAGGCGGTCGCCCTTGCGTTGAATATTGTCAATACGCACCCAGTAGCCGTGGATCGGTTGTTCTCCAAGGGCTACGACCACCAGAGTCTGATTGGCAAAATCAACCGGAGCTTGCGCGAGAGACGATGCTCCCGTCCTGAGAAGTTCCTCTTCGCTGGTAATAAGTGTCACGAGCGGCACGTTCAGGGCTGCATCTTCACCGGCCATGCGACTCAGGATGCGCACGCGCTCGCCGCTCTGGTCGTCATGTTCGGGCAGCATCCCGGACGGATTTTTCTGACAAGCCGCCGTCGCAAACAGCAGCACCAGACCAATTGCCGAGAACACTTTTTTCATCACTACCCCTTGTTTGGCGTGACCGCAGGCGGCGCGATCCCGCCCTGTCACCTGTGTTCTACCGTTTCCGCAAGATCATGCCGTGGAACGGCCGGCCCTCGCGGCGATACTTCCGCTCAAAGTTTGTTCCCACCAGCTCGCCCTCACCCGCAGATTCAGGACTCTCGAACGGCAACGAGTCGAATAGCTCCGTAACCTTGCTCGCATGGTCAACCATCCACGCAAAATAGTCGCTGTGATCGGTCGCGATGCGCAACAGACCCTGCGGCTCAAGTACGCGATGCGCTTGACGCAGGAACGGCACCTGCACCAAGCGTCGTTTGTTGTGCCTGGCTTTAGGCCACGGATCGGGAAAGTAGATGTGCATCTGTCGCAGGCACGCATCGGCTAGACGATCACGGACAAACGCTCCCGCCTCCGTCCGCAGCAGACGGACGTTTTCCAGTCCGTGACGACGACATCGGTCAGCTGCGAATTTCCAGTATTGCATCGCCCACTCGATGCCGACGTAATTCACCTCCGGCGTCTTCTTTGCCTGATTCAGCAAAAACGTCCCCTTGCCGGACCCTATCTCCAACTCCAGCGGAAGCTGCGCTCGCGCTGGACCAAACCATGCTTTGAGATCGACAGGAGAAGGCCCCTGCCCGGAAGCGGGCGTCGGGGGCAGTTGATCTTGAAGGATGCCGATGTGCCCGACATCGAGCGTCTTGCCGTGAGAAAGCGAAAACCCCATGAACGAAAGAATATCGCAACGCCTCGGTCCCGCGAAATCAACCGCGCCGCGGGCGGAACCAGACGGTTGACTCGCTGATTGGTCCTTCCAGCTAAACTTTCCCGCTTCGCCCCACCGGAAATCATGCCATGACCGCCATCGTCCACGAGCTTGGTATTCCTGTGAAGTCTGCCAACTGGGTTCGACTGCTGCCTGGACAAAACGCCAAAGGAGAACCGATCCTGCTCGCCACCATGGGGCAGGACAATGGCGGGTTTTTCGTCTGCGACATCGACCTGAAAACCGGCCATTGCACGCAGTACGCTTCCAATGTTCCCTCCTCAAACTTCCCGACCGCGGCTTACATGAACCCCTCGACGGGCGTGCTTTATGTCGGAGGCGCATATTCCGGCCACCTTCATCGTTACGACCCCAACGCACCCCGCCAGTCTCGACAACTCGAAGACCTGGGACCCATCGACCCGGAACTGTGCAGCTTTCCCTGCCGAATCGACGAAGCGACCGACGGCTCCATCTACATCGGCGGCTATGGAGGAGCGTCACTGACGCGCTTTGATCCGGCGACCAAACAATTCACCCGACACGGCAGGCTCGATCAGACCGATCAATACCTTTATCCGTTCTGCGGTAAGGATGGCACCGTTGCTGCGGTCGTGCGCGTCTGCTTTGTCCATGTCGTCGTCTTCAACCCGCGAACCGGTGAGCATAAAACCGTCGGGCCGACCATCAACGTCAATGACGCTGGCAAAGGCTCACTGGATGGATCCAAACTCGATCTGATCCGAGGCGTCGATGGCTTGCTTTACATCAAATCCAGCTCTGGAAACTTTCGTCTGAGCGGAATGGATGCGGTTCCGGTTGAGCAGGTGCCCGATGCTGAACCCGCCCCAGCGCTGCCCGACGGCACGCGCGCGGAGTTTCTCGACGCACAGGCCCAGGTTTATCGCCGCGTGCAGATCACTCCTCCAAACAGCTCACCGCGCCAACTAATGCTGGACTGGGAAGGTCTGGGCACCTCGATCTACATGGTTCATGCTGGGTTTGACGGAAAGCTCTACGGGTCGAGCATCCTGCCTGAGCACTTCTTCCGTTGTAATCCTGACGGCTCCGACATGATCGATCTGGGACAGTGCAGCGTTTCGACGGGCGAAGCCTACTCCATGGGTAATCTCGACGGAAAGATTTACATCGCCTCGTATCCCGGAGCACGGCTGTCGATTTATGACCCTTCCAAGCCGTACAACTTCGGCGAAGAGCCTGGCTCCAATCCGCGCGATATCGGCCGAATCGATCAGGTCGCCTTTCGTCCACGCGCAATGCTGACCGGGCCAGCAGGCAAGGTGTGGATCGGCTCCGTGCCCGATTATGGAATGTGGGGCGGCACGCTCGTCCATTTCGACCCCAAGACCGAAAAAATTGTCAGCCATCGCAACATCGTGCAGGACGCCAGCGTGATCGCTCTAACGTGGCTGCCCAAGCTCGGCCAGATACTCGTCGGCCTGGGCATTCAGGGCGGCAGCGGCACCACCCCGCGCATCAATTCCGTGCCCTTCGTGTGGTGGGATCCCTTTGCGGATCGCGCGACAGCCAGTGACACACTGGGCTTTGAACATCTCGAAGGCGTCTCCGCACTCTTGACCGCTGATGATGGCAACGTCTATGCAACCGTCCGCGCGAGGAATAAAACCGAAGCCGGCGCAGCTACGTTCACCTGGGAACTCCTCCTGATTGATCCTGCTGCTCGGCGCATCATCAGCCGCAATCCGTTTCAGCCGGAAGATCGCTCGCCCGTCGAGTGCGGCTTGCTCCACGGCCCCAACGGAGCAATCTACGGAGCGACAACCATGTGTATTTACCGGATTCCGCGGGGCACGACTGAGCGTCAAGTGATCTGGCGCGCCACGAATGAAAACACCGACGAGCACCTCTATGCGATTCCGGCTGTAATCGGTAATCGCTATTACTTCAACGCCAAGCACCGACTGAGATATCTCGAATTACCCTCGAAGTAACCGTGCGGTCAGGCGGCTTTATTTCGCGATTACGACGACAGCGTAAAGACGCTTGAGCGGGCGGCGATGGCGCGTAGCTCCGGCAGGGCGTCGGCAATCGCGCTCCAGCGTGCGGGCTGCGACATGATGCTGTCGAGCTTTCGAGCTGCGCCGGACAGCCCCGTATAGGTACGAATTTTTCCTGTTCGGGACAGAGGCATCTTCGGCATCTGCGGGTCAAACTCCCACGGATGGAAATAGAGCACCGCCGGCCGATTGGCACCGCGGGCCTGTGACAAGCCTCGGTTCATGAACCACAGCGGCAGAAGTCGAAAATACCCGCCGCCCGCAACGGCGAGCTTGCGCTTTCCAATCATCCACGTCAGCGGGGGCACTTCGAGAATCTCCGCCCCGCCGGTGCGACCGCGCACGAGAAACGGCTGCTCCGGCGCGGATGGCACGCCATAGGCAGGATGCACCACGGGAAAAATCGAAGCGTCATAGGCAAACCCCGACTCCACCAGCACATCAATCGCCCACGCGGTCTGAGGTACGACGCTGAATGTCGGCGCGCGGTATCCGATGACCTGTCTACCTGTCTGGTCCTCTAGCAATCGCTTGCTGGTCAGCAGATCCTCTCGAAACGAGGCTGCGTCGAGCCGGTGCAACCGATCATGACCGGTGCCATGGCTGGCGATCTCGTGCCCGGACGCGGCGATTTTTTTAGCGATGGTCGGATTGCGCCTCGCGACGTCTCCGAGAATAAACCATGTGCCCTTCTGGTTGTGTTTCGCGTAAAGCTCAAGCAACAAGTCCACGTTTCGTTCAACGCGCGACGGCCACTCTCCCCACGATGACCGAGGCACCGCGCGATACGCAGCCTCGATGTGGAAGTATTCCTCCACATCAATCGTCACGCTGCGCAGGGGTAGATTCTGGCTTGCGGTCATATGGGGAAACCTTAGCTGCCGAAAAGCTCACAAGAGTCTAAATCGTTCCGCGATCCCTCTCTGCCGGGGTATTCAGGCCTTCCGGGAATGCCGCTTTGGAGGCAATCCCGCAACGAAAAGTCTCACTCATCTTCGGCAGACCGGCCCGTTCACTACAATGATCGCGTGGCGGATCACCCGGAATTCATCCTCACCAAAATCATCGCCACGGTCGGCCCCGCCTGTGCGACGCCTGCCATCATTATTCGACTCATCGAAGAAGGCGCCCGCGTCTTTCGCATCAATTTTTCGCACGGCACGCTGGACGACTTCGCCCGCTCTCTGGCGACGGTGCGCGAGGCGGCAAAACGCACCGGCTCGCATGCAGCGGTGCTCGGCGACCTGTCCGGACCCAAAATCCGCATCGGGAAAGTCGTGGAGGCCGGCATCGAGCTGACGGTCGGCGACCGTGTTGAATTTCAGCGCGATCCCGTGGTCGCCACGGCTGCTGCAGCCGATCAGGCGGTCGTCTTTTCCACCACCTATCCCTCGCTCGTGGATGATGTGCAGCCGGGGGAACGACTGCTCATCGACGACGGTAACATACGGCTGCTGGTGATCGACAAAATCGGCGAAGGCCCCGCGGCGCGTCTGGTGGCTAATGTCACCGGCGGCGGGCGCGTCACCTCCGCGAAAGGCCTGAACCTTCCCGATAACGCATCACTTTCCGTCCCTTCCCTGACCGAGCGCGATCGCCGTTGCGTCGAATGGGCGGTTACCAACGAGCTGGATTTTCTCGCCCTGAGTTTTGTGCGCAAGGCCGATGACGTGCGCCTGCTCAAATCACTGCTGCCGGTGCGCACGCCTAATCGCGCCTCGTGGATTCCCGTCATCGCCAAGATTGAAAAGCCGCAGGCACTGGATGATCTGCCCGCCATCATCAACGAAGCGGACGGCGTGATGGTCGCCCGCGGTGATCTGGGCGTCGAAATGGATCTGGCTGAAGTACCCGGCATTCAGAAGCGCGTCATTGCACTGGCGCATGACTACGGCAAGCCGGTGATCGTCGCCACCCAGATGCTCCAAAGCATGATCGAGTCATCCAGCCCGACCCGCGCGGAGGTCAGCGATGTCGCCAACGCGATCTACGAAGGCGCTGACGCGGTGATGCTCAGCGGGGAGACGGCTGTCGGCAGGTATCCCGTGCAGGCGGTACACACGATGGCGCGTGTCGCACTGGCGACGCAGCGACTCATCCATAGCGAGTGCCGGCCGTCACGACCGCCGGTGAAACTCCAGGAAACCCGCTACCGCACCGCAGCGTTAGCACATGGCGTCAGTGTCGTCGTCCGCGATCTGGACGCGAAACTGGTGCTCACCTGGTCTGAACTGGGAGGCGGAGCGCGCTATCTCTCACAAAACCGGCTGGGGGTTCCCATCCTGGCAGCGGGTTCCAATCCGGAAAGTCTGCGCAAAATGAGCCTGCTCTTTGGTGTCACCCCGATCGCCATGCCGCGCCCCGCCAGCAGCAATGAGTTCATCCTCAAAATGGACAGCCTCATCCGCGAAAAAGGTTGGGCAAAGACAGGCGACGCCATCATCATCGTCAAGGGTGAACCGATCGGGACGCCCGGCGTGACCAATCAAATCCTGATCCACTACCTTGGCGATGTCGCGCGGGTGCAATGGCATCTCAAATAGTACCAGGATGAACAGCGTCGGAACCGCGGCGTTGAACACCTCATCCCGCTGTGCGGAGCGGAATCGTCTCGACTCTAATCACGGCACATATCGTCCCGGCGCGATGATGCCCTGCGGGTCCAGCGCGGATCGGAGCTTCGCACAGGTGTCGAAAAAATCCGGCGCTGCTTCGTGAAGTTTGGCGTACCCTCCGGGACCGGTGCGGTATGGCGGATACCCTTCCTTCAACAGCGCAGCCATCAGCTCGCTGTAGCAGTCCTGTGCCCGTTGCGTCTGCGCCGCGTCGTTGCGGTCAAACGTAAAGTTGCTCACACAACACAATGCGCGACTGGTCACGAGCGTCATCGTGATTAAAAAGTCGAACCCGTGTTTGTGATAGATCGGCTCCATGATGTCCCTGATGCGGCAGGCGTGCTCACCGGTGGCGGGAGCTGTGGGCGAGGCCCAGACCAGGCCGACCTGATGATCCAGCGGATCGAGCGAAGCACTAGCGCGATTCGACTTCATCCAGAGGACGCCCTTGAGAAACTCATCAGAGGGGACGCCCTTGAGCAGGCCATAGGCCGGCTCGATGATCGGCAGAAGCTCCGCGGCCTTGGCTGCGAAGCCGAGCTTTTTAAGACGGGGGAGCGCACGCTGCGCGGTGGCGAGCATGCGGTCACCCAGAAAGATAACGCGGTAGCCGCGCATTGCCGTGCGGATTGCTCGCTTGATCGCCGCAACGGTGCCGCCTGCGCCGCCGGTTCCGTAAATTCCGCCGCTGACATTCCACGCCCCGATGTCCAGCTCGCGCACGATGGCGCTTCGGACCTCCGGCGGGATGGGTGTGCGGCCGCCGGTACGATCGTAGGGATAAGCGATGCGCGATGAAAACACCCGTACATCGTTGGCGATATGCACAGCGCTGCGGAGCAGACCCTGAAGACGCAGCGGCGTGAGACGATCCACCAGGTCCGCCAGTTTCGAGGCATCGGGTGTCGAAACGAAAAAGGCAGAGAACGACTCCGGCCGCGGCATCAAGCCTACGGTCGCCCGCGTCACGATGCCGAAGTTCGACTGAGAAAACAATCCGTCGAGCACCGGCCCCACGCCATAGGGATACGCATGAGTCGCCTGCGCACCGGCAAATGCGCCATAGCCGGTGCGCAGAATCCGACCGTCGGCCAGCACCGCTTCCAGCGCGCCGGTCTGGTGGTAATGATCGCCCACAGGCGTGTGACCAAAGCCGCGATCCAGCGCATTTCCCAACACGCTCGACTCCGGGCCGGCACCGGTCGCATCCATCCAGAGGTTGGGAAAATTCTGGCGCAGGTATTGATAAAGCTGCGCCTGTGTGACACCAGGCTCGATGACGGCATAGCACAAGGTTTCATTGACTTCGTAAATCTGATTCATCCGCGCCAGGTCCACGACGATTTGGCCGTCGCTCGGCGCGGTGCGGTCGCCATAGCCCCAGTTTCTTCCGCGCGAAATCGGATACAGCGACAGACCGCATCGCTTCGCGATCCGCACGACCTGCTGTACCTGCGCCGTATCGAAGGGATACACGATGCTGCGGGGCGTCGTCGTCGCGGGCAGCGTGGTTCGCGCATAGCGCGCGATTGTCTCGGCATCATCGCGCACATGCTCTGCGCCCAGAGCAGCAATCAACTCGGATTTTGCGGTTGCCCAGTCCAGCATGTGGGAAAGGATAAAGGATCGACCGCCTGATCGGATAGCCAGCCTCCCGATCAGGTCAACCGTGCGAACCCGCTGTGCTTCACCGGCCCGCCGATCTGTTCTTTGACGCAGCCGTCCGCCAGTGCTTTGGCCAGCTCGCCAAACACCTCGTTAACAGCAGCCAGATACGCCTGAGCATGCCGCATCTCGTGCGCAAGCATGGGGTTGAAATAGGTGCTCGCCAGAAATCCCCGCCTGAGCATGCGGACGGTAAAAAACGTCGCGGCGGCGGCGGCGTCCGGTGCTGGCAGGTCAAAGGAAAACGCCGTCAACTCACTGCGGGAGCCGACCTTCACCGGCAGGCGGTGCCGTTTCCCCGCCTCCTCCCAGCCGGCAAGAACCGCTCCGCCGATTTGTCGCAAGTGCGAGGGCACGTCGATTTGCATCATCTTCTTGATGGCCGCAACAGCAGCAGCCGGGCCGACACCTTCGGTCCAATAGGCGCTGGAGATAAATGACTCCTGCGCCGCCTGCATGGTTTCCCGTGTGCCGATGACCGCGCCCATCGCAAACCCGTTGCTGATCGTCTTGGCGTACACCGCCAGGTCGGGATTCACGCCGTACTTCAGGTGCGCGCCGCCCAGACACAGACGCCAGCCGATCGAAATCTCATCAAACAGGAGTTTCGCACCGATGCGGTCTGCGCGTTGGCGCACGCCTTCAAGGAACCCCGGCTCCGGCTCCGCCTGCCGCGTAGTCTCCATGACGATGGCCGCGATCTCTTTGCCCTGCTTGGCGATGATCTGATCAAGCTCCGCCAACTGGTTGTAGCGGAAGGTAACCGCCGTGCCCGCCAGACTTCGCGGAACGCCGCGAGGCTCAAGCCCCGGCAGGAGGTGGCCGTCGAGCGTGCGCTTGCCCGCATCATCCACTCCGCCGAGATTGGCGGACAGATACCAGTCGTGCCAGCCGTGGTAGCCGCAGATGGTGACCTTATCACGTCCGGTGGCTGCCCGCGCGATACGCACCGCCACCGCCATCGCTTCACCTCCCGATCGCGTGAAGCGGGCCATGTGCGCCCAGGGATGAATCTGCGTTAACAATCGGGCGACCTCGATTTCGTCTGCGGTCTGAAGCGTGCTCATCGTGCCCAGGTTGACCCGGCGGATCACCGCGGCGTTCACGTCCGGGTCTGCGTAGCCGAGAATGCACGCGAGGATGCCGCCGCTGCTCATGTCGATGAATTTTCGCCCGTCGGTATCGACGACTTCGCAGCCGATCGCCTGCTCGTAATAGGCCGGCCACTGCTCCGGGGCGAACATTTCCGGCCGCTTGGAAAGAAGCTGCGTGCCGCCGGGGATCAACGTCTTAGCCTGGCGGTACTGTGCCTGAACCTTTGCGCCGGTGGGTGCGGGGGTAATGTTCAGAAGGCGGCGGGCGTTGGTCGAAAAAAGCCGCTCGAGATCACCGCTGGTCAGGTGCATCGTGCGCGAAGCCTGCCTCAATGCGAACAGCGACTCGATGCCGACGAGCGTGTGACCGCCGAGCGTCCAGCCGTCCCACTGAGTGTTGTGGTCGAAAAGCCAGAAGAACCCGTCGCCGGCACTGATCGATCTGCCTCGCATGGCGGAAATTGGAAAATCGCTGCCGTACATCAACCGCGTGGTTCCAAACTCCCGAAGGATCGCCTCGAATGCACCAGCTTCACAGACTGCTGAGGTGTCGAAGAAAACATTGTCCAATCGTCGCAGACTCGAAATCCCCTCGATGGTGTGAGATGCGCTGAAGCCGCGCGCCGCGTGGGCCAGCACATATTTCGCGCCCGGATAGCGGAGACAGTGCTCACGGATGTAACGCTGATTCCGCGCGTCCGCCAGGGCACGGTTCAACACCAGGTGCATGGTGATCCATAGGCTGCGGCGGTCGGCTATTTCCCACGCCCACTCCGGGAGAAACTCTCCCTGTTCCGCGTTCATGGTGTCCGGCCGGTCTGCGTAAACGTGATAAACCTTCAGCCCGACTATGCACGGATTGCGCTTGATGAAGTCCTCGACATATGCGGGATCATCCTTGGGTGAAACCATCATCAGCCCGCGCGAGTCGGGATGGTGCGCCAGCTCGTTGACGAGAAAAGCATTGCTCTGCACGGAATCAATGAACTTGCCGGGAAACGGAAAAGCCAACCCCGCGCGAGGCGTCCGATCACCCATCCATTGCTCGGTGTGCGCGATCATCGCGTCGTAGCCGATATCCAGCCGGGGCTTTAACGCATCGGGTGGCGTACCCGGACTCAGATGCGAAAGGTTGAACCAGTGCAGGTGCGCATCGAAGGTGTCAGGCGGGACAAAGCTGCGCAGCTCCCGATCAAACAACTCCCGATCCGCCGGTGTCACGCCATAGTTGAATGGATTGCACGCTTTGGCAAGGCTGGAAATCTCCTGCGCCGCAGTCGAGGCTGTGGAAGTGGTGGCCATTGCGACATTGTAGATGACTTGCCCCGGCCTACGGACATTCGCTGTGAATCGCTAGAATTCCCGCTGCAACGTCTCTGCCCGGGTGGTTCGTGTTCTGTTGTCAGCAAATGTCGATCTGGATGGCGGCTGAGCTGGTGACATTCATAGCTGTCGTCCAGAAAGGTGGTCACAAGAATGAGCAAACGCGCAACAGCAGCCCGCGAAGGAATGGAGCTTCACGGCAAGGTGGCACTGGTTACCGGCGGCGCAAAGCGCGTCGGACGGGCAATCGCGCTGAAGTTGGCTGCTTCGGGGATGGACGTGGCTATTACCTATCACCGCAGCGATTGTGAAGCGCGCAACACGCTCACGGAAATACGAGCAATGGGACGACAGGCTGCGGGAATTCGCGTGGACCTCGCCCACCCGCAGGCTGCGATGACTGTTCACCGCGCCTTCCGCAAGACCTTTAACCGGCTCGACGCCCTGGTGAACAACGCCAGCATCTTCGCGCCATCCCCGCTGGCGACCATCACGAGTAAAGATTTTTCGCGCAACATGGCTGTCAATGCGCTGGCACCGCTCCTGCTCATTCAGAAATTCGCGCCGATGCTGGCAGCACGCGCTGATGTGAATGATCCCGCATCGCTTGGCCGCGTCGTGAACTTCATTGATATTCACGTCATGGGCCAGCCGCTCAAAGGATACGTCGCCTACAACGCCTCCAAGGCAGCGCTGGAGGAAATCACCATGACACTGGCGATGGAGTTGGCCCCGCATGTCACCGTCAATGCGCTGGCACCGGGCGTTGTCGCCTGGGCGGACTCCTACACGCCGCGCCAACGCGCTGCCTACCTGCGGCGCGTGCCGCTGGCGCGGCCGGGTACTCCTGATGATGCGGCGACGGCAGCACTCTTTCTCATCCGCGACGCCCACTACTGCACCGGACAGATCATCCGACTCGACGGCGGCCGATTCCTCACCTGAAAATCCGAAATGCGGGACAGGCTCTTTTACGACAGCGAGTCAATCCTTTGTTCCCGATGATTGCCGCATGATGCACCGGCTGGTTCCTGCACACACATCGCATTCCTTCGCCTCGCCTGCCGCAAACGCCATGCAATGTTCCATCCGTGACTTGATGATCTCCGCGATCAACGGGTGCAGTCCCAGCGGCGCACCCACCAGGTAATCAATGCCGGGGTGCTTGGCGGCGGCTTCGGCGGTGAGACGGGGAATGTCCTCCTCCCAGTGTCGGCCGGGCAAAAGAAAATAAGGCATCACCACCACGCGCTGCGCACCGCGACTGACGCAGCGATCAAAAGCTGTCGCAATCGATGGCTCAGCCAGCTCCATGTGTGCCGGCTCGACGATGCTGTGCTTATCCCTCACCCGGTTGCGGAACATCTCCACCAGCTCAAGCAGCATGTCGTTCGATGCCGCCTTGCGCGATCCATGATCGACGATGATGATGCCGGTGATGTCGTTGGGCGATGACATGCTGATTCAAACCCGCAGGTGATGCGGTTCCGGTGAAATCGCGAGTTTATTTTTTCTCCACGCTGGACCCTGCGTGCGGCGGGGTGCCGACGACCTCCGCGAGAAAATTCTGAAGATGCACCCAGGACCGATGGTCCGCTTTCTCGTTGTAAGCCACGCCCTTGATGCCGGCCTTATCCGCCGCGGGATTGGAAAAGCCGTGTACCGCACCGCCATAAGAGATCACCTGATAATCCGCCTTGCGCGTGCGCATTTCATTCTCAAACGCCGCGATTTGCGCGGGCGGCACCATGGGATCGTCAACCCCGGTGAGTACGAGCACCTTGGCGGAGATTTGGCCTTCCTCGGCGGGCTTGCGGATCTCAAGATCACCGTGAATGCTCACGACGCCGACGATGGGCAAACCGCTCCGCGCCGCTTCGAGTGATGACGTACCGCCGAAGCAATACCCTATGACCACGATCTTGTCCGCGTCCACAAAGCTCTTTGCATGGGCCGCCGTAGTAACCGCCGCTTTGAGCCGTTCACGCAGCAGGTCGGGCTTGCTCTTGAACTGTCCCGCCAACTGACCGGCTTCCTCAGTGCTTTGTGTCACCCGGCCATTGCCGTAAATATCCGCAGCAAAGGCGACGTAGCCCAGCTCCGCAAGCTGGCGGGCGCGTTCCCTGGGGTAGTCGTTCAGCCCCCACCACTCATGCACCACGACGATGGCGGGACGCTTTTGATCCTTGCTCGCTTCCAGCTCCGCTGGATAGGCGAGATAGCCCACGAGCGTTGTGTCGCCGGATTTGTATTCGACGGCTTGTGTCTTGACTTCCGCACGGACACTCAACGTCAACAACAGAATCAGAACCGTCGAAACATACAGTGATCGCCGCTTCATGGGAGTCTCCTTGGCTGATGAGCTGTTTATTTTACGCAGCTCGCCGACAGAGACACAGCAACTCCGCGATGATCAGCGGCGCATCAGAAGTGAATCATGCGCCCGCGAGTGCCCAGAGCTGCCTCATGCACCGCTTCGCTGAGGGTTGGATGCGCGTGCATCGCAGCGATGACCTCATCTACGGTCAGTTCGCTGGACTTGGCGAGCACCATCTCCGCGATGAGTTCGGTGACGTTGTCGCCGATCATGTGCACACCCAGGATTTCGCCGTGTTTGTCATCCGAGATGATTTTGATGAATCCTTCCGTGTGGCCGAGTGCTTGTGCCTTGCCGCTGGCCATGAAGGGAAACTTGCCGACTTTGTACGCCAGGCCGAGTTCTTTGCACTTGGCTTCGGTGTGGCCGACGCTGGCGACCTGCGGCTGGCAGTAGGTGCAGCCGGGAATGGAGTCGTAATCAATGGGGTGCGGGTGCAGACCGGCCAATTGTTCGACACAGACGATCGCTTCGTCGCTGGCGACGTGCGCCAGCCACGGCGGGCCGTTCACGTCGCCGACCGCGTAGATGCCCTTGACGCTGGTCTGGTAGGCGGGGCGAGTTGCTTTGATGTGATCCTTGAAAATTTCGATGCCGAGCTTTGCGTCAAAGAGACCTTCGTAATTTCCCTTGACGCCGATGGCAACGAGAACCTTATCCGCGGAAAGCGTTTCCCCCGCGGTTGCGGCTGAAGGCGCGGGTTGTCCCGGCTGCGTCGCCGGCGCGATGGCGACTTCGACACCGGTTGCCGATTTTTTCACCGACATGGTTTTCATGCCGGTGCGCACTTCGATGCCCGCTGCCTTGTAGCTTTTTTCCAGAGCCTTGCTCACTTCAGCGTCTTCGATGGGTAGAAGTCGGTCGATCATCTCGATGATCGTGACCTTGGTGCCGAAGGCGTTGTAGAAGTACGCAAACTCCACGCCGATCGCGCCGCCGCCGATGATGATGAGACTGCGGGGTTGTTCTTTGAGTGACATGGCATCCCGGGCGTGCAGCACACGCTCGCCGTCATATTCGACGCCGGGGAGCGTACGCGCGATCGCGCCGGTGGCGATCATGATGTTTTTGCACAGCAGCGTCCGCTCAAGCCCTGCGCCCTTGGCTGCGGCGGAGGCGAGTTTGGGATCCCACGAGCTTTCGCTGCCGGGTACGACCTTCAGCACCTCGACCTTACCCGGCGCAGCAATGCGGGCGCTGCCGGACACGTGCGTGATCTTGTGTTTTTTGAAAAGTCCTGCGATGCCGCGGTTGAGATTTCCCGCCACGCCGCGTGAACGGCTGATGATCCTGTCCCAGTTGTGTTTGACCTCGGATGTCTCGATACCCAGACCGGCTGCGTCGTGTTTGAGACGGTGATAAAACTCCGCGCTGGCCAGCAGCGTCTTGGTCGGGATGCAGCCCCAGTTAAGGCAGACACCGCCGAGCTGACCGCGCTCGACGCAAGCGACCTTCATACCCAGTTGTGCAGCACGGATCGCGCCGACATAGCCGGCCGGCCCGCCGCCAATGACCACCAGATCAAATTGTTCGGATGATTGTTCCGCCATGATGCACGCCTTTCGCTCAAAACGTCGGACCGGCGATTGTAGCGAATGCCGTCCGTGATGACGCGAGACACACCGCGCAGCAGGTATGCGCCGCTTTTTCAGGAGATAAGAATCTCGACGCCATTGTGAACGGTCACGGCTGTTCCGCGTGCAGCGTTCGCAGTCGTGCCTCGTCAGCCGAGGTCAGCTCGCAACCGCGCCGTTTCATCACCGCCCAGGCGGACGCGAGAAACTTTTCTATCTCGTAGCGTTCGTCCGGTTTGCCTTCATCCGTGAGAAACGCGAATCGACGTGTGAACTTGGGAGAAAACCCCGAGCGTGCGAGCATTGTTCCCGTCGAAAAGCATGATCCGGTTTGCAACCGTGAGCTGATCGCGGTGCGCACGAAGTCGCCGACGATTGGCCCCAGCTTATTCTGCCGGCTGTCTTCCGTGGGTGATCCCGCCTCAAGCTGCACCCGCACCGAGCCGTAGGTGTTTTTCAGATTGCTGGCGTTGGTGTCGGCACCGAAGTTAACCCACTCGCCGACGAAACTGTTGCCGAGGTAGCCCGTGTGGGCTTTATTGCTGTAGCCCTGAAAAATCGAGTGGCTGATCTCGCCGGCCACCAGACACTCCGGTCCGATGCTCGTCGTAGCGCGGATGTGCGTGTGCGGCTGAACGATCGTGTGTCGTCCGATGTAACACGGCCCGGCAATGACGCAGAACGAACCAACGATCGCAGCCGAATCAATCGCGATCGGCCCCTTCTCCGCGTTGAGCACCACCATCGGATGAACACGGGCATCCGTCGCAACCTTGATCGCGTAACGGCCAAGCGTGTGCACACGCGGATCGCCGCTCCACCCTGGAAGATGTGTCGCGTCGATGTCGGTTTGGAGAATATGGGCAAGACGCTCCAGAATCTGCCATGGACGATCAATGAGAACCGACGATTGAAGCTGGTGAATCGAGGTAAATCGTTTACGCGGATCAAAGGATGGTAAAAGCAGTTCGGTAGCCGTTACTCCCTCGGAGAGATGAGCCGCGACGAGTTGACCGTCAGGATCAACCACTGCCGCTCCGGCAGGAAGCGTGAGGAACCGATCCGCGTGCGCGAGGTCCACGCAACGGCCGTTGATCGCCAACACATTACCCGATGACGTTTTATCATCGCGGCCGGTGCGCTGAGAAACCAATGCCGCCAGCGCAGGTGCTGCCAGCAGCGTCGTCGCCCGCGCGCCCAATGCGTGCTCGATGCGCTCCAGAGTTGTCATCGCGCCGGTGCGCAACTCGAACACGGCGCGGCGATCACACAGCGGACCCCATCGTCCGCGTGCGTCATCAAACACCATCAGCTTTGGTGAAGCCATGAATTCATTTATCGGTTATTGTTTCGCGTGAGATTGCAGTCGGCTTGCGTCGGGTGAGTTTCTTCGCACCGCGCGATAAAAAACGAATTCCTGATGCAGATCAATTGACAGTGCGGCAAGTGTGGTTTACTTTGCCTACGTCAATGCACGCCATGCGGGTGTGTTGATGAAAACAAAAGACGGTACGGTCGGAATGGTCTGAAGTCGTCCGCAAGCGAGGCACTGTGGTGAGTGTCCAGGGGCGGTGGCCCCAATCGCTGCGGACACGTTCTCTGCGAAGCAAACAACGAGCAAGCGAAGAAAGTTTTAGTTCGATGGCCAAGATCGATCATGCGCTGTGGCGCGACATCATGGACTACCTGCGCCGTCGCCACGCCCCGATATGTCGGCAGTGGTTTGAGGAACTGGCGCCGCTCGAAATGAATTCGGGCCTGCTTAAGGTTCATACCAGCAGCGCCGTTCAGCAGAATTACCTCCAGCGCAAGTGCATCGATCAATTCATCGAGGCGGCCCAGGCTGCCACCGGCGCGCTGGTCTCCGTCCGTTTTGTAACCGAGCCGCTACCGACAACATCGACGCGGGACAACGCCGGCGGTAACGGTAACGGCAACGGACACGACACCATCACCGAAAACCACAGGGGTGGCGGCAGCGCGACCGCGACTTCAACCGCTGCACCCGGCACCCGGGCGATACCCGGCCAGCCGACCATTCCGCAGCGCCTGCCGATCATCCCGCCGCGCCAGACTGCAACCGCGACCGCGGCGATTGATTCGCAGTTCGACCAGATCGTCATCAGCCCCGACTATTCCTTTGAGAACTTCGTAACCGGTCCGGGTAATCAGCTCGCCTGCGCCGCCGCCGTCGCCGTCTCCAAACAACCCGGCACCGCGTACAACCCGCTTTTTATTCACGGCGGAGTAGGCTTGGGTAAGACGCACCTGCTTCAGGCGATCTGTCAGACCATCATGCAGCAGAACCCGCAAACGCGGATTCTCTACCTCTCCTGCGACTCGTTCAGTAACCAGTTTCTCCAGTGCGTGCAGGATGGAAACATGGCGGAGTTCCGCCATCGTTACCGTCACGTGGATGTTCTGGTCATCGACGACATTCACTTCCTGGCCAACAAGGAACGATCGCAGGAGGAGTTCTTTAACACGTTTAACGATCTTTATCTTTCCAACCGGCAGATCGTTCTGTCGAGTGATTCGCCGCCGAGCGAAATCCCGCAGCTTGAGGAACGATTGGTCAGCCGGTTCCAATGGGGGCTGGTGGCGCACGTGTCGAAACCCTGCTACGAAACGCGCGTCGCAATCATTCGTGCCAAGGCAAAGATCCGCGGCTTGGAAATTCCTGACGAAGTCGTTTCCTACATCGCCACCAAGATCGACTCCAACGCGCGCGAGCTGGAAGGCGCGATCACCACGATTCAAGGCCACGCTGCGCTGCAGAACAAGCCGATTGATATGGCATTGGCACAGTCGGCGCTGGGTGAGTCGGTCCTTCATCCCGGCGGATCGCAGATTACGCTGCAGAACATCATCAACGCCGTGACGAGTTTCTACGCCGTCAAGCTCAGCGACCTCCAATCCAAACGCCGCCATAAATCCATCACCGGGCCGCGCCAGGTCTGCATGTGGCTGGCGCGCAAACGAACACGCTTCAGCTTGGAGGAAATCGGCGGTTACTTCGGCGGACGCGATCACACCACGGTCATGCACTCGATTCGCACCGTCGATGATCGAATGAGCATCGACCAGTCCTTCACCGCACAGATCGAAAAGATCGACGAACAGATCACTCGATCAAACAATCAGACGACATCCTGAATCGCGGCGACTGCAAAGAGATTGACCCGTTCATTTCAGACAACCTCGAAATGATGGCTATTACATCCGCGAAACTGCGGATGCCCTTGGCTGGTTTCCCGGCTTGACGATTATGATGAAGCAATGAAATCACTGGCACGTCCGGTCGGGTTGAGACATTACCTGTTCCTGGTTCTGATTGTCATCACGATCACCGTACTGATTCTGGTTGTCATGGGTCGTCACTTCCTGTCGCGCAGCGGAACCATCCAGCTCTGGGTCGGACAGGCCAACGGCCCGGAAAACTCACAGCAGATCTCTGACTGGTACACCTTTTCACACATTATCCACGGGTTTATTTTTTATGGCGTTTTCCGCCTGCTTGGTCGCGGCCGCTGGTCGCTGGGACTTTGTCTCTTGCTTTCCGTTTTTGTTGAGGCATCGTGGGAAATCGTGGAAAACACGCCGGCGATCATTGACCACTACCGAAACACCACCGCTTCTGTGACCTATTACGGCGACAGCATCCTCAACTCGGTGTGCGATATTCTTTTTTGCATCGGCGGCTTCTTCCTCGCAGCACGATTACCCGTATGGACTACCGTGACGCTGGCTCTGCTGATGGAAGTCGGCGTGGGACTGATGATCCGTGATAACCTCACCCTCAACGTGCTGATGTTCCTCTGGCCGATTGAATGGATCAAACGATGGCAGATGGGAGCGTAACGGGGTGAGCTGGGCAACATCCAGGCCTTTGTTTTTCCAACTGTCTTCTCTCTTAAGAAAGAAATGAATTTAGATATTCATATCAGTATTCCGCTGACGGTTGGTGGAAACAGGCAGTCCAAACCAACTCAAAGACGGAAACAAACACGAGTTATGTTGTGCGCATTCGTCGTGAATAACATGTCAGAAGTGCGCCGGAGGCGAACAGCCGCCGCAGCGTTGTCGTCCATTCCGCGTGACAAAGCCGCCGCAGCCGACAATGAATGGCGATCAGGCGGTTGATGCGAGGCCTGATGCGACAGCAGATGAGAGTTTCTCCCCATCATCTCCACAGGGTTGGTGACAGTCGCGGGTCGGAGACGAGCAGGCGGCGAGTCGAAATGATTTGTTGCGATTGAAAAACAATTTTGGAATCAGGGCACATCGCAAAATCATTGCCGCTAAGATCGCGAGCTATGTTAACTCTCCGACATCTTTTCGAAAAAAATCAGGCATGGGCACAGCGGGTGCGGGAGCAGGACCCGGAATTTTTCCTCAAGCTATCCCGCCAGCAGACGCCGCAGTTTCTTTGGATCGGCTGTTCCGACGCCCGGGTGCCTGCCAATCAGATCGTGGATTTGCCGGCAGGCGAGATGTTTGTTCATCGCAACGTCGCCAATATCGTGGTTCATACCGACCTCAACTGTCTCTCCGTGATGCAGTTTGCAGTGGACGTGTTGAAGGTCGGTCACATCATCGTCTGCGGTCACTATGGTTGCAGCGGCGTACGCGCAGCTCTGCGACGTGATCGGATCGGCCTGAGTGATAACTGGCTTCGCCATGTGCAGGACGTGCGGCAAAAGCATGAAAAACGTCTGGCTGCGATGCGCGATGACAATGCAGCACACGACCGGCTGTGTGAACTCAACGTGATCGAGCAGGTCGCCAACGTCTGCCAGACCACGATTGCCCGCGAAGCCTGGGAACGAGGACAAAACCTGTCCGTCCACGGCTGGGTTTACGGCGTCAGCAACGGCTTGCTGCGCGATCTATCGGTAACCGTCACTCAACCGCCAACAGATCAACAGGTTTTCGAGACCGCGATTCAGGGTCTTAAGTGAAAATCAACCGGTAATCCGCACGCCAGTCGAGTTTTTGATTACATGACGGCGAATCGACCAGAGGGCACAGGGCGTTCAAGCTCGGCGTCGTGATGATTGTCGCGCGTTGGTGGGCGGCGGCTGACATCGCGGGCAGTAAACGGTCATCCGCCCTGAGAGCCGGAGAGATTTCAAGACGGTCTGGCATTTTCGACATGGCTGGCCGCTCCTGCCGTAAACCTGATGTTGCTTCTGATATCCGCCCGCTGCACCTTCCGCATCGACATAATCACGCAGCGTTGAGCCTCCAGCTTCGATGGCGCGAGCCAGAATCTCCCGTATCCGTGCGTGCAGTGTTTGCAGAGGCGCTGAAGCAATCTGTCGGCAATTTGTCAGCGGGTGGACACCCGCAGCAAAGAGGGCTTCATCCACGTAGATATTTCCCAGCCCCGCGACGAGCGTTTGATCGAGCAGCGCAGCCTTGATCGGTCGGTTTGTCTCAGCCAAAGCATCAGCCAGTTCCGCAGCCCGGATTTTCAGAGCATCGGGACCAAGAGTTTTCCAACGGACATTCCGCAAGGTATCCATGCGGGGAAACGTCCATACACCGCCGAATCGTCGCGGGTCGCGGAACTCGATCCGCTTGCCGTTGTCCAGCGTCCACGAGAGATGGATGTGAAGTCGTTTAGCGGTTGGTGTTGCTGTGCCGCTGGGAGAGCGATGCTTTTCCTCGCGGCTTTTGTCTGGTGTCACGCAACACAGCGATCCCGTCATACCCAGATGTACGCAGACGCAGGTACCCGCGCGGATGGCCAGTTGTTTGCCGTGTCGGGTGATCTCGACGATCCTCTGACCCTGGAGAAGCGCATGGAGTGATCGATCACCCTCGACCATATCCGGCCGGTGAACTGCGACTGCGACCACCTTCCGTCCAAGCGCATGCCGGGCCAGTGTTCGGCGTACGGTTTCGACCTCAGGCAATTCCGGCATGACTTGTCAGCACACCTTTCCGAAGCGATTGCGGGCGGGCATTTGTCGGCACCAAACGCCTTGCCATCTACGCATAAAAAAGTTGGTCGAAAAATTGGATTTCGCGGTTGACCAAGCCTATAATACGTGAACATTTCTCGCAGGGTGCCCGGCCGTTTTGCAGGGGTGCCGCCCGCCGGGACTCCTAACGGGTCCATTCTGAAAAAGGCGTGGATTCAGGAAACTATACTTGCAGATCGTGCTGGAATGGAGTTGCTGCGTAATCACGGAGCTGCCTGCACGAAACCCTGCGGTTGTCCGCGTCGTCTAAGAGTCAGAGGCTGGCGAACCCGCCCGCCGTTCCCCTTGAACCAAGCCTTGGAGAATCCTGATGTCGGAAGCAAACCCAAGCATCCCTGCGCCGCAACCGGAAGCCTCCCGTGAATTGATTGCCAAGGTCCAGACGACCTCGCGCAAGCTCCATGATGAGGTGGGCAAGATCGTCGTCGGCCAGCAGGAGGTGATCGACCAGCTCTTTGTCTCACTCTTCTGCAAAGGTCACGGCCTGCTGGTCGGCGTGCCGGGTCTGGCCAAGACGCTGCTGATCTCGACGATCGCCCGGACGCTGAGTCTGGCGTTTAATCGCATTCAGTTCACACCCGACCTCATGCCCAGCGATATCACCGGCACAGAGGTGATCGAGGAGGACCGCACGACGGGTAAGCGCGTGATGCGCTTCGTGAAAGGGCCGGTGTTCGCCAACGTGATCCTCGCTGACGAGATCAACCGCACGCCTCCCAAGACACAGGCGGCGCTGCTCGAAGCAATGCAGGAACATCACGTGACAGCCGGCGGAATGCGTCACGCGCTGCCGCAGCCGTTCTTCGTCCTGGCAACCCAGAATCCCATCGAGCAGGAAGGCACCTATCCGCTGCCCGAAGCGCAGCTCGATCGGTTCATGTTCATGATCCAGGTCGGCTATCCAAACGAAGCGGACGAGCTGGAGATCGTCAAGCGCACGACGGCAAGACATGAAGTGAACGTCGAGCACGTCATGAGCGCGGAGGATGTGCTCCAGATTCAGGCACTGGTGCGTGATGTGCCGGTGGCGGACAACGTGATCAAGTTCGCGCTGAAGATCGTGCGCGCGACGCGCAAACCCGGCCGCGGCGAGGCGGATTATCGACCGGATTTCATTCAGCGTTACCTGGCGTGGGGAGCAGGTCCGCGCGCGAGCCAGTATCTGATTCTGGCCGGTAAAGCCCGCGCGATCTTGCAGGGCAGGACACACGTAACGCCTGACGACATCCGCTCAGTGGCACATCCCGTGCTGCGCCATCGCTTGATCACCAACTACAACGCGGAAGCTGACGGCATCACCAGCGATGACCTGGTGGATCGGCTGCTCCGCGCCGTGGCCGAAGGCGCGGGTCAGTCAGACGCACGGATGGCTGCAGTGCTGCGGTAATCCAAACAGGTCCGTGTCCGATCAAGGGCAAACCCAAACCACTCCCCGCACGAGAGATCATGAGTCAACCGGCGATCAACTACCTCTCTCCGCAGACCCTTGCCGCAATCGGCCCGCTGGAGCTGCGCGCCCGCATGATCGTCGAGGGACTGATGACGGGCATGCACCGCTCGCCTTATCAGGGCATCAGTGTCGAGTTCGCCCAGCATCGTCCCTACACGTCAGGCGATGACCTGCGTTATCTCGACTGGAAAGTCTTTGGCCGCACGGACAAGCTCTACCTCAAGCAATATCAGAAGGAGACAAACCTCGACCTGGTGGTGATGGTGGATGCGTCGGGTTCGATGGCATACGGGAGTTCTTCAACATCACAGCAAAAGGCAGCGAGCGATAAACCGTGGCGCAAGTATGACCATGCTGCGAGCCTCGCTGCGGCGATGTGCTATCTCGCGCTGCGGCAACAGGACCGCGCGGGAGTCGTTCTCTTTTCAGGCAAGGTGCTCCAGGCCACGCGCATGTCCAACGCACACGATCACTGGCGGAGCATCGTTGAATTACTGGCGACGACGACACCGGAAACCCCCAGGGCGGAAGACCGCGAGCTGGCGCACGAAAAAAAGCTGGCGGGGTCCGAACGCAGCACCGCGACGCTGACCCAGCCGGCCGCGCCCGCAGGCACGGATCTCGCCCGCGTCTTTGACCAGATGCTCGCCCGTCTGACGCAGCGCAGCTTGATCGTTCTCATCAGCGATCTCTTTGATGCAGCCGAATCACTCGATCGTGCACTGGCGCGTCTGCATCATCGTCGGCATGATCTGATCGTCCTTCAGACTCTTGACCACGCGGAACTGGAGTTTCCGTTTCGGACGCCGGCGGATTTTGAGGGACTTGAAAACGATGGACGACTCGGCCTGGACCCCGCTGCGTTACGCAAGGCTTATCTGGAAGCACTGGGTAACCACCAGCGTCACATCGAGGAAACGACGCGACGATTCCGCTTTGATTATCTGATGCTTGATACCAGCGAGCCTCTGGGTGCGCCGCTGGCGCACTTCCTTGCGCGGCGAGCGAGTGTTGCAGGCAAACGCGGCTGATTCACGCCAGCGGCCAGGGATTGAATGATGATTCTGATCGCGCAAATCACGTCGCTCTTTACGGTCAGCGGTCTCGCCGCTGCGGGCGCGATGACTGTGGCGATTCCAATAGCCATCCATCTGCTGACGCGCCTTCGTCGCCGTCCGCAGCCGTGGGCAGCGATGCGATTTCTTTTTGAGGCGTACAAAAAACAGCGACAGCGGATGCAGATCGAACAATGGCTGCTCCTGCTGGTGCGCTGCCTGATACTGTTGGTGCTGGGGCTGGCGCTGTCGGGTCCGCTGTTAAACGGATGTGCCCGCGCGTTCGGTGCCGACACGACAGGCAGAACCGTATGCATCGTCATTGATGACGCGCTGAGCACACGCGCGGCATTCAGCTCGACGGGTACTCGGTTTGAGGAATTGCGCAGTCAGGCCCTGCGGCTGATCGAACATCTGCGTCCCACTGACCGCATCGCTCTTTTTCGCGCTGCACGACCGGTGCGGGCGGAGATCGCCCCGCCTACGCTCGACCACGATCAAGCCCGGCAAACACTGGCCGCGATGGAGCCTCGTTTCAGTGCCGCCGACTGGCCGGCAGCGTTGGCGTCAGTGGGTGATCTGCTGTCGAAACAGAACGTGACGCAGGACCGCGGATTAGTCGTGATGCTCAGCGACTTTGCCGCAGGCACGATTGATCTGGACCACACGCCGGAAGGTGCTGCGCTGAGCGATCGGGCGCGGATTCTCGTCACCCGGCCAATGAGTGAAGCCAGCAACATGCAGATTGCGTCGCTGGTGCCTCGTCGGCAGATGGTGGTGACCGGAGGCGGTGCTGCGTCGATTCCCGTGGAGTTGAAGCTTCGTCGATTCGCTCCGCAGACCGTCACGGAACTGACCGTGGTGGATGTGGCACTGCTGGCGGATGACGCGGAGAAGCCCATCACGTCACTTCAACGCGAGCACCGCTGGTCCAGCGGGCAGACGGAGGCGACTCTGAGCTTTGATGTACCCGTGCCGCGAATCGACAAGCCCCTGACAGGCGGGACGCAGATGATCCTGCGCGCCCGGATCGCAGCAGGTCAGCAACGTGACGCCATTGACGCAGACGATCAGCGACAGGCTGTTGTGGAGTTGCGATCACAGTTGCATGTCGGAGTGGTGGGTAATGGCCGGTCAGACGTGCGCTCCACAGGCGAATTGGCGCCGGAGGAGTGGCTGGCTCTTGCACTCCAGCCGGGAGGAAAAAAGAATTCCGCTGGCCCCATCGAAACGCAGCAAATCCTCAACGCAAACCTTGATGAGCAAACATTGGCATCGCTGGACGCCGTTTTCGTGCTCAGCCCGGACGCTCTCGACGACCGTGGCTGGACAGCTCTGCACCGCTTTGCGAATGGCGGCGGCCTGGTCTGGATATGTCTGCCGACCAATCAATCACTCACCTGGAGCGGAGAGCTTAAGAAAAACTTTGGCCTTGAGTGGATGCTGGGTGTCGAAGTCACGGAAGCTCCCGAAGCGATGCCATGGACTCTCCGTCTCGATACTCCTGCGCCCGAACCGCTGAGCCTGCTCGCAGCGGACTGGTCCGCACTGCTCAAGCCGGTGCGCATCAAGCGGCGGGTGGACATCAATGGTGTCACGGGCGATTCGAGCTGGGCACAAATCGCCTCGTCAGCCGACGGCAAGACGCCCGCTTCACCGTGGCTGGTGTCAGCTCCCGTGGGTGACGGCCGCGTCATTCTGATTACCACGGCTGTTGATACCGCATGGAGCAACCTGCCCACGCAGCCGATTTTTGTTCCGCTCCTTCACGAAACCTTGCGTGGTGTGCTCGGCTCGTCAGGTGACGCGGTGCGGCTGACGAAACTTACCGCCGGTGATCGACCGCTGTTAGGCAGACGATGGGATGGGGCACAACAACTGGTCGCGGCGGAATCGACGGTGATCGTATTGCGGCGCAACGATGCGGGTCTCGAACCCGCTGAGGTGCTGGAAAAACCCGCCGTTTACACCGCGCAGCCGGGGATCGGATTAAAGCTGGCGGTAAATCCTGCAGCCGAGGCGGGCAACACGCAGGCGCTCGACAGTGATGCGCTGGCGCGGTGGCTTGGCCGTCTGGGATCCTGGTCATGGCTCGAATCCAGCCGTCCGGAAGCCGCCCTGCTCGCTGAAGCGCCGCGCACGGATCTGGGTTGGCCGTTGCTCTGGGCGACGCTGGCTCTGCTGCTCTTTGAAACCGCGTTGGCGAAACGATTCAGCCACGCCGCCGCATGAAAGGACAACAAGGTTCTGACGACAGGTTGTGTGGCTGAATCATCCGAATGGTGTTTTGCCGTTGATAGGATTCCATGCTTTTGACCGTTTCCATCCTTGACTGGCTGCTGGGGCTTCACCGCGTGAGCTGGTCGGACCCGCGCGCGGCCATTGGCTGGCGATATGCGATGCCGCTCTGGGGTTGGCTGCTGATACTGGCGGTCTCAGCACTGATCGCCGGATGGAGCTATCGGCGATTGCTTGGCCCCCGGTGGGCGCGGATCGCGCTGGGAGTCCTCCGTACTGCGTTGATTGTTCTGCTCGTCGCGTTTCTGCTGGGACCGATGCTCGTGGTGAATCAGGAGCTGGTCGAGCAGGACTCGCTGCTGGTGTTGGTGGATGAAAGCGCATCCATGCGGATACGCGACATGGAAGGGACAGCGGGTGACCGCGAAAGTTCGGACGCCAGCTCCCTCATCAGCCGCGAGGAAGCGTTGCGACAAGCCTTGACGCGACACGCGGATCTCTTTGGCGATCAAAAACTCGGCAAGGACCGGCGCATCGTCTGGCTGGGGTTTAACAGCAACACCTTTGAGATCAATCCTCTGGCAGCCCCCACCACTCAGCCGGACGATCAGCGGCAGACTACCGCCTTGCGCACCGCCATCGAGCAGGCACTCCAGCGGGCGGCCGGTCAGCCGGTCAGCGGGTTGATTGTGATGAGCGATGGACGTTCGCCGCAGTCCACGGGCGGCACGCTGGTTCGCCGGCTGCAGCAGCAGGCGGTCAACGTTTTTGCCGTCCCTCTCGGCGCCAATCAGACTCCGCTCGATCTGGCGGTGGGTCAGGTCGATGCGCCGCGAAAAGCATTCATCAACGATCCCGTGCCGGTCACGGTCTATCTCGATCATTACCCGACGGAAGTTCGAGTCGATCCCGCGCGGGTGCGTGTGCGCCTGATTGATGAAGTGACGAACAAGACGCTTGATGAGCAACAGCTGGTTGATGATCTCCTGCGCGAGCCGGTGCGCCTCAGCGCGGTCTCGGCGGTTGTCGGCCCGGTGAAGTGGAAGGTGGAAGTCAGCTACGACGGCCGTACCGCAACGACGGCACCGGTCAACCGCGCGGCATCCGCTTCAAGTCAAATGGAGCCGGCGGCTGGTGTGCGCGACATCTCGCGCGGCGAGTTGATCCTCGAAAACAATCATCGCGAGCTGGCACTGGAGCTGGTCGATCAGCCGCTGGGCGTGCTTTACGTCGAGGGCTACCCGCGCTGGGAATACCGCTATCTCAAGAACATGCTGGTGCGGGAAAAAAGCGTGCGCAGCAGCATGATGCTCATCAGTGCCGACCGCGATTTCGCCCAGGAAGGCCAACTGCCGATCACGAGGCTGCCGGCCACGATGGAGGAGATCAAACCCTATGACGTCATCGTGATCGGCGACGTACCGAGTACCTATTTCAGCCCGGAACAACTGCGGCTCATCGCGGATCACGTTTCCGCCCGTGGCGCGGGGCTGCTGTGGATCGGCGGAGAATACGACACACCGCGCAGCTACGAAGGCACGCCCCTGGCTGCCCTGCTGCCGATGTGCAGTCCGGGATCGGTCTCACGGATCGATCCGAGCCTTGGCCCGATTTCGATGTGCCCGACCAAACTCGCCGAAGCGCTGCAGGTGCTGCGACTCCGATCAAACACAACGGAGCTGTCAGGTCCGACTCCGCCGCAGACCTGGCCCGCCGGTCTGCCGCCGCATTTCTGGGCGCAGAATCTCGGCGAGCTTAAGACCAGTGCGGAAGTGCTGGCGACTTCCAACCCGTTGGCCGGCCGATCATTTCCGCTGGTGACGCGGCTGCGTTACGGTGCGGGTCAGGTGGTGTATGTCGCCACGGATGAATCGTGGCGCTGGCGTGCCGGCCGGGGAGAGCTTTATTTCGAGCAGTTCTGGATGCAGCTTGTGCGGATGCTGGGGCGCGGGCGGCTGCAGCAGGGCGCGGGTCGTGCGGTGCTGACCGCCTCTGACCGCCGCGCGGAACTCGATCAACCAGTGGTCGTGACCGTCCGGTTGCAGGATGAGTTGCTCAGCCAGCGCGAGATGTCGCGCATCCGTGTCGCGGTCATCCGCCAGGAAGACGCAGCCCAACCCGGCGGCGGACGCGACCGCGCTGTCGAGCAATTGGAACTGCTTCCCCTGCCGACATCATCCGAATCGCCGGCAACAGGAGGCAAGGTATTTCAAGCGGTCTGGCACCCTGCTTCCGCGGGGGCGATGATGCTGCGCGTCGTCGAGCCGACGCTTGATGACTTGAATCTCACGCAGGAGGTCGAGGTCATCCGTGCGGATGATGAGCTGCGCCAACCCGCGCCGGATCGTGAGCGGCTGGCGATGCTGGCCGCAGCGACCGGAGGCAAGGTGGTCCCGCTTGATCGGCTGGACGAACTGGAAAACCTCATTCCCAATCGAGCACGCCGCACTCCCAACGATATTCGTGAGCCGTTGTGGAACTCATACCTGGCACTGTTTGCCATCGTGACTCTTATTTCCGCGGAGTGGATCGGACGAAAAATGATCCGGCTGGTGTAACCGCAGGCTGCACCCCGGCGCACCCTATGATCGATTGCTCGACGGACGGTTTATGCAGGATGTGAAGCAACAACTCGAATCAGTACAGCACACAGCACGACGGCTGCTGGTTGCGCAGGTCGTGGCGCGCTGGCTCGCGGTTGTGCTGCTGGTCGCGCTGACGCTGGGTGTAGTTGACTACGTGCTGCGACTGCCTGCGTGGTTTCGCGTCGTGACGGCACTAGTGCTGCTGGCGACGGCGGGCTATTGGCTGTGGACACGACTGATGCAGGCGTTGGATTTTCACCCCGACCTGAGCACACTGGCATTACGCGCGGAAGGGCTGTATCCGCAGCTGGACGGCCTGCTGGCTACGGGAGTCGAGTTCAGCGCGCAGCGTGCAACCTATTCCGACAACCCGCGTGCTGCATCCTTGGTCGATGCGAGCATCTCATCGCTGCGGCCCAGACTTTCCGGCGTGGCGATCAATCGTCTCATCAATCCCAAGCGATCGCTGATTCACGCAGGAACGCTGGCAGCGGTGATTGTCGGATTGAGTGTGGTCATCGTGCTCGCGCCGTGGTCGAGTGCGCTGGCAGCCCGCCGATGGCTTATGCCGTGGAGCGGAGCGGAGTGGCCGCGGCGGACGAATCTCACCAGCATGACACGTCAGGCGGTCTGGCCGAGCGACACGCCTGTCCGCCTGCAGGTCCGCGCGGATGGCGTGATCTGGCCGGGTATGCGGGCGTGGGCGTATTACCGATTACGAGACAGCCGTGGAATCGGTGCGTGGCAGCAGGTGCTGCTCAACGAGCAGGCGACGGAGACAGGTACCGCCGGCCGGATGTTCGAGGGCATCGTCGATCCAACCATCCGTGCGGGCGAGAAGGCGAAGCTCGAATTTTATTTCCAGGCTGGTGATGGAGAAACGCCGGCACAGGAGTTGGCGATCGTCGAGCGACCGGCGGTCATCGCGGCGCGGCTGAACATCGAGCCGCCCGTTTACGCCAGAGGAGTCGTGGCGGAGCAGGCCGTCACGCTTGACGAACTGGCTGGACCACTGGGCACAGCATCAGCACTGGAAGGCTCAACCGTCCGATGGCGGTTCGAGCTTAACAAGCCGATCCCCACCACGCGCAACTTCACGGAAGTTCTGCCCGGTCTCGCGGGAGAGGAGGGCGTGACGTTTTCAACCGTGGAGGCAAATCACGCAGGCGGAGTGCCGGCGATCGAGGCGAGTTTCAAGCTCAAACGCAGCGTGCAGACGCGCGTGCAACTGGTGGACGAGTACGGTCTGGGCAACGTCTCGGAGCGAAACTACCGCATCGAGATGACCGTCGATCAGCCGCCGGTCGCAACGGTTTCTCAGCCGGCTTCAGACGAAGCGGTGCTGGCGACGGCGGTGCTTCAGGCGGAAGGTTTAGCACAGGACGATCTGGCGGTTCAGCGCGTCACTCTCACCGGGCAACGCATCGCCGCAGGTACGCCGTCGGTCACCGCAGTTACGGGTAGCGCAGCTGCTCCGGGAACGGTCGTGTTGCGGGAGGTGACCGGACGCGCCAATCGCCTCACCGCGGGTCGCTCGCTGGAGATCGCTTCACTGGGTGCCAAGCCCAACGACGAAGTGGTGCTGCTCGTGACGGCACAGGATATTTTTGACCTGGACGGAAAACGTCATCAACCCGTCACTTCAACCCCCCGCCGCCTGCGCATCATCGACCCAGCCACACTTTCCGCACAGATCCGCACGGAGCTCGACGCCATCCGCGATCAGGCAATTCATATCAACCAACAACAGCGCGATCTTCTCAACAGCCGGCTGGACCACGCATTGGCAGGTCAGGAGGAAATATCGCGGCGAGTGGAAAACCAGTCGGGCGTGCTCCAGTCGCTTCAGAACCGCATGACACGCAACAGGCTCGGCGATGCGCAGCTCAGCGATCTGATGCAGAAGGCGGAATCGCTTCTGAACAAAGCAAAAACTTTATCTGAAACAGCGAAGGCAAAGCTGGACGACGACCGGAAAGCAACCAAAGACGCCGCGACAGCGAGCAAAAGCGACGAGGCGACAAAGACGCAGGCCCAGGTTGCCGACACGTTGACGGATCTGGTGAGCCTGCTTGACCGCGGTCGTGACACCGCGGGCTTGTTGGCGCAGCTTCAGGCGCTGATGTCCACACAGAGCGCGATCGCAGCGGATACACGCGGCGAGTTACCCAAGACTCTGGGCAAAACTCCCGAACAGCTCACGCCGGCGGAAAAGAAAATGCTCGACGACCTGGCCGGCCGTGAAGCAGCCTTGTCGGCAAAGATTGATGCGCTGTCTCGGCAACTCCATTCAACAGCGGATTCGCTCGCGGAAAATCCGAAAGATCCTGCCGACAAAGAGACAGCCCAGACACTCAAGGATGCAGCGGAGATCGCGGAAAAACAGGGCCTGCTGGATGCGACGAATCGTGCCGGCGACGCACTGAAGGAAAACAAGCTTTCCGAAGCGGGCAACGCCCAGCAACAGGCCCTCACAACCATGCAGGCAATGCTCGACCAGATGAGCAAACCTTCCGCGGACGAGCAGGAAATGTTGCGGCGGAAAATGATGGCTCTGGTCGAATCGATCGAGAAACTCATTGCGCAACAAAAAGCACAGATGAGCCAGTTGGCAGCCGCCCAGGATTTTGGTGCGCTCGAATCGTCGCTGGGAATCCTGCGGCGAAATACGCTTTCGGTGGAAGATGAGGCCCGCCAGTCCAAAGCGACCGGCGTGGCGAAACATCTCGCTGACGCTGCGGGTCATCAGGGCGATGCCGCCGCAGCACTGCGCGAAAGGAAGCGTCAGCCTGCTGCCGAGATCGAAAAACTCGCGCTGGTGAGTCTGGAGGCCGCCCTGGCGGAGGCGAAAAATCTCCGCGACGAGGCCCAGTCAAAAGCCAACCAGAAAGAACGCACACGACTCAAGGAGGAATACGCCAAGCTCGCCAAGGTGCAGGAAGCGATTAACAACAAAACCACCCCGCTGGCGTCGGGACAACTCAATCGCAGACAACGCGCCGAGTTGATCGCTCTGGGCGATCAGCAGGCCGATTTCAAAGAAGCGGCGCGAAAGCTCGGCGAGGAAGTCGAGGACACGCTCCTTTTCAAACACCTGCATGACCAGATCGACAAGGCTGCACAGCGCGTGACGACGCGACTCCGTGGAGCACAGGCGGACGAGGAGGTATTGGACGATCAGGAGGCCATTGTTTCTTCGCTCCAGACGATGATTGCAGCATTGGATCAGGCGCAGAAGGATGATCCGTTTGCCAAACCGCAGGACAACAATGCCGGTAATGGCGGAGGCGGAGGAGGCGGTGAGCCGCCGCTGGTTCCGCCGATTGCCCAGCTCAAAGCCCTGCGCGGGATGCAGGCGACGGTTTATCAGCGAACCAAGCGCGTGTCAGAAGCGTCGAACCTTGATGCTGCGGCCCGGAAACGGCGGGTGCTTCAGATTTCCGCGGAGCAGCGGGCGTTGTCAGGCTTAGGTGAAGACCTGATCGAATCGATGAAATCCCAACCGCCTGTTCGAGGAGGACAGCCATGAAACGATTGCCACAATCCTCAACCCTCATCACAGCAAGCGCGGGGCGGTCGAGTGTTCGAGTCACGCTGAGCCGCAGCGGTCTTTTCTTCACGACGTTTGCGTGGATGCTGACGCTGATGTTCTCGGCGAATGTCCGGGCGGAGTCACAACCGACCATTGATGAGCTGCTCAACCTCAAGCCGCCGACCACGCAGCCCGCTCCGAACAAGCATCGACCTGACGATGCAGGCGTTCCGGTTGATCCTGAAGTGGCGCAGCGGTTGTCGCTTACCGAGGCAGCAGACCTTTTTCATGAAGCCATCGGACAGATGAGCGAAGCCTCAGATCGGCTTGGGCAGGTTGATCCCGGCCTCGATACTCAGCGGATTCAACTGGCGGTGCTTTCCAAACTCGATCAGGTGATCGCCTCCGTTGAGCAAAACAGCAGCCCGCCGCCCTCCTCTTCGTCGAGTCAGCGTCCGCCGGATAACGGGAGTGATCAAAACCAACAAGCGCAGTCGCAATCACCGAGCCAGCAACAGGCGAATCAGCAATCCACCAGCAGCGGCAAGGCGCCGATGGGACAGCGCGACGCCAACCCTGACAAACCAATAGACTCGACTCGTACCGAATGGGGCAACCTTCCGCCTCGTCTGCGCGAGGAGCTTCAGCAGGGACTTGGTGAGCGGTTCAGTCCGGTGTATCAGGAACTGACGGAACAGTATTACAAACGGCTTGCGGAAGAAGAGAGATGACAAAGCAACGATTTCAGACCAGCAGCGAGCAAGCGCAGAAGTCCGCACGGCGGCGGCGAATACTTTGGCTGCGATCAGCCCATTGGTCGCCGGTCGTCGTGTGTGTGTTGATGATTTTGACGGCATTGCAGCCGTCTCCTGTTTTTGCCGCCGACGCCCCGGTCTTCGTCGAGATCACCACCCAGTCGCGTGCCGCGATTGATCGCGGTCTGGCGCGGCTCGCAGCGCTGCAGTCGGCTGACGGCAGCTTCGGCGAGGCGCGGTCCGGGCAGGCGATGGGTGTTACTTCGCTGGCGATGCTGGCGTTTTTAGCGGAGGGGCACTTGCCCAGCCGGGGTAAGTACGGCGCACAGGTGCAGAAGGGGCTTGATTACATCCTCAAAAATGCGCAACCAACCGGTCTGATCGCCGGCGAGGTATCACAGGGACCGATGTACGGCCACGGCTATGCGATGCTTTTTCTGGGTGAGGTGTACGGCATGACCGGCGACAAGCGAGTCCGCGAGGCGCTGATGAAAGCGGTCAAGCTCACGGTCGGCACACAGAATGCTGAGGGCGGGTGGCGCTATCACCCCGTCCCCTTCGATGCGGACATCTCCGTCACCATCACCCAGATCATGGGCCTGCGCTCAGCACGAAACGCGGGCCTGTCCGTACCCAAGGCCACCATCGACCGAGCAATCGTGTATGTCCGCCATTGTCAGAATCCCACGGACGGCGGCTTTCGCTACATGCTCAACTCCGGCGGCTCGGCGTTTCCCCGCTCGGCGGCAGGAGTGGCCAGCCTCTACTATGCCGGCGTGTATGAAGATCAGGCATTGAAGAACGGTCTGGACTACCTGCTGCGACAGAAAAACGAGGCGACGCCGGGCAATGGTCACTACTTCTACGGCCAATACTACGCGGTACAGGCGATGTTCCTGGCCGGCGGGAAATACTGGTCAGAGTGGTACCCGCGCGTGCGCGATGAGATGGTCCGACAGCAACAGGACAGCGGCGGCTGGGCCTCGGAAAACGGTGAGGAATACGGCACCGCGATGGCGCTGATCGTGCTCGAAGCTCCCAATCGTCTCCTGCCGATCTTCCAGCGGTGAACAGGAACAGCGATCTTGATTGATCCACACGTCCGACATCCAAACACAGACACGGGCCGGCACCCGTTACCCGTGCTGTTGTCCGGCAAGTTACTCATCACGATTTCGTGGATGCTCGTGATAGCGATGTTGGCGGGAGATTGCCGGGGCGCGACACCGGTGGTGGTTGTGGATTCATCGTTGAAAGCGCGGCCGGTGCAATTGCAGACGTTTGGAGAGGCGGGAGCCAGTTTCACGGATGAAGAGCGCAAGCTGGCGACGATGCCCGCGGATAAGGTGGTGCAGATCCGTGTGGCTGAGCGTGCGCGTGCCGGGACGGAAGTTGCTGTCTCGCCTTCGATGATCGAACTGACCGACGGCCAGTGTCTGCCGGGTCAGTGGATCGGTGCTGGCGAGGATGGCCAGAGTGTGATCTGGGACAGCACGCGACTGGGGCGGCTGACGCTGAGCCTCGACAGGATTGCGGAAATCGTCTGGAAAAGCGACACCCTCGCGGACAAGGCTGCGAAATTAAACGGTGCAAGCGATCAATTGCTGCTCGTCAATGGCGATACGCTGGACGGATTCATCGTCGGCTTTCAGGTTGACAGCGTGGAGATCAAGCCCGCAGGCGGGGGCGAGGCCATCAAGTTGCCGCTTGAACGGCTGCGCAGCGCGCGTTTTGCAAATCCTGTGACGGCGGCAAAGGGGCAATCGCTGATTTGTCTGGCCGATGGCACGCGGCTGCGTGTGACAAAGCTGGCCATCGCCGACGACTTCATCAAGGCGGATTTGGAGTTGAAGGCTAAGGGCGATGGCGGAGAGAAGGTTCCCGCGATGGCACTGGCGGAGGCTGTGCGGATCGATCTGGCGACCGGCGCGGGTGTGCTGGTGGACCTGGCCTCGCTGCCGCCGGTGATTGTCAGCGGCGGAGAAGTGTTCGGGCTGGCGATTCCGCCACGCAGTACGGGAAGCGATGTCATCCTGCACGCGCCGCTGGTGGTGCGGTACGAGTTGCCCGCCGGCGCGAAGCGATTCTCCGCATTGGCGCAGTGTCCATCCGAAAGCGCCGACGCAGCATGGGTTGACTTCGAGGTGACAGCCAAAGTGGACGGCAAGCCGGTCGGTTCGTGGCACTTCAATGTGTCAAGCCCGCAGGCTGTGATGAACTTTGCGCTTAACGGGAAAGAGATGACGTTTGAGCTGACTTCCGGGCGGAACGGGCCGGTACTCGACCGGCTGCGGCTGCGCGACGCGGTGTTGCTGGCGGAGTCGCAATAGGCGGTTTCCCCAGCGTTGTTTCAACCGAAAAATCATACGTTGATCCGCATCTATGAAGGTTCCGCACAAACTCGATCTTTACCGGCTGGCGGTGCAGCACCCTTGTGCGGAGGTGGCCTTCGTTCACAAGGTATTCACGCATTACCACCCGCGCTGTCGGCCGACGCGCCTGCGGGAGGATTTTGCCGGGACCTGCGCACTGGCGACACAGTGGGTCGCAGAGCACACGGACCACCGCGCGATGGCGATTGATCTGCACGCGCCGGCGTTGCGCTGGGCGTGGGCTCGTGCGAAAAAAGTGCTGGCCACGCGAGCGGATGATCTGCACCTGGTAAACGATGATGTGATGAACATCACGGCTCCGCGCGTGGATGCGGTGATTGCTACGAACTTCAGCACCTATGTCTGGCGTGACCGCGACGCCCTGCGCGCCTACTTTTCGGTTGCCCGCCGATCACTCGACGGGCGGGGTGTTCTGGTCATCGACGCCTACGGCGGCCCGAGCGCGATGCGGATCGGCGTGCAATGCCGCTCCGTGGTGCCGCCCCGCACAGAGAGCATCGCTCCCTTTGAGTATCAATGGGAGCAGCGGAGTTATGACGCGGTTACAGGGAGGATTGATTGCAGAATACACTTCAAGATTCGAGGGAAATTGCTACGTAATGCCTTTGTGTACGACTGGCGACTGTGGACGCTGCCGGAGTTGGTCGAAGTCATGCGGGAGGCGGGTTTCACAGATGCGGAGGTCTGGTGTGACGACGAAAAACGTCCGGGTCACTACCGCTGCATGAGCAGGCTCCCCAATCGCAGCGAATGGGTTGCCTATGTCGTAGGCGTCAAATAGAGCGGTCGTAATTGATGCGGTTGTCTGGCCGGCTCAGTCCAGCCGGGTACTGATGCAGCCGATACGTTGAGTGGGATCCATCTCTGATTAGTTGCCCCAGCGGGTGGGTTTCGCTAGCGTGACTCGTTGGTCCGTTGTTGGGAGGGATCGTTGTGGTGGATTGTCCGGCAGCTACATCAATACACTGCGTATGACCCGAAATCGCGCCTCCATGTCTTTCGCCCCCGGCGAGGAGCCTTCTGCCGGCGAGTTTTTCAACCGCGAGCTGTCGTGGCTGGAGTTTAATCGTCGCGTGCTTCATGAGGCCCTCGATGAGCGCACCCCGCTGCTGGAGAGGGTGGGATTTCTTTCGATCTTCAACTCAAACCTCGATGAGTTTTTCCAGAAACGTGTCGGAGGACTCAAGCGGCAGATCGCGGCAGGCGTCACGACGCGGACACCCGACGGCATGCTGCCTCGTGAGCAACTCATCGCCATCCGGCAATGCGTGCTGGACATGATCCATCAGCAGGCCGATTGCTATCTTCACACGCTCCGGCCTGCGCTGGCGAAGCAAGGCATTTACCTGCTCGAATTCGACCAGCTCACCGAGGAGGAGAGTCGCTTCTGTCAACAATACTTCCGCAGCAACCTGTTCCCGGTGCTCACGCCGCTGACCGTCGATCCGGGGCATCCGTTTCCTTTCATCAGCAATCTGAGCACGTCGCTGGGTGTGACGCTGTGTTCGTCGGCGAGCGAGGACCCCGGCGGGGTCGAGCCGCTGCCGCAGTTCGCGCGGGTTAAGGTGCCGCGTGTGCTGCCGCGTTGGGTGCGGCTGCCGCATCCGGGCGGTGCTGTCACCAACGGGGGGCCGCACCGATTTGTTCTGCTCGACCAGATCATTCGTCAGCACCTGTCGGACTTGTTTGAGGGGATGACGATCACAGAGGTTGAGCCGTTCCGCGTGACGCGCAACGCAGATGTCGAACAGGACGAGGAAGACGCGGAGGATCTGCTGGAGCTTATTGAGCAGCAGCTACGGGAGCGGCGGTTTGGTCAGACGGTGCGGCTGGAGGTGGACGCCCAGCCCAGTCCCGCGATGACGCAGTTTCTCATGGAGGAGCTGGAGCTTGATGAAAGCGACACCTACCTCATGCCGGCCCTTCTGGACTACACGGACCTGCGTCCGATCACGGACTTGCCGCTGCCGGCGTTGAAATATGAGCCATGGACGCCCGTGGTGCCGCCCCGCCTTGCCGATGAGGAAGCGGACATCTTCAGCATCATCCGCAGCGGTGATGTGTTGGTGCACCATCCGTATGAATCCTTCAGTGCGAGCGTGGAGAAGTTCATTCGAGCCGCCGCCCGCGATCCGAAGGTGATCGCAATCAAGCAGACGCTCTATCGCACCAGTGCGGACTCGCCCTTTATCCCTGAACTGATCCGCGCAGCGGAAAGCGGAAAGCAGGTGGTCTGCCTCGTTGAGCTTAAAGCCCGATTTGATGAGGAACGAAACATCCACGTCGCGCAGGCCCTGGAAAAGGCGGGCATTCACGTGGTGTACGGGCTGATCGGCCTCAAGACGCACACCAAGACCTCGCTGGTCGTCCGCCACGAAGCGGACACGATGCGCGTTTACGCGCACATCGGCACGGGTAATTACAACTCAAAAACCGCCAACCTTTACACCGATCTGGGGCTTTTCACCTGTAACCAGGAAATCACCAGCGACCTGGTGGAGATGTTTCACTTTCTCACCGGGCGCAGCCAGATCAAGGACTTCCGAAAACTGCTGATCGCACCGATCAACATGAAGCGGCGGTTTGTCGAATTGATCGACCGCGAAATCGCGCAGACGCAGGCGTGGAAAGCCCGCGGCGGCGAGGCGGATGATCCAGCCCGGCCGCGCATCATCGCCAAGATGAACAGCCTCGAAGACCGCGGCGTCTGCCGGAAACTCTACGACGCCAGCCGCGCAGGGGTGCGCATCCAGCTCATCGTGCGCGGATTCTGCTGCCTGATCCCCGGCGTCCGAGGCATGAGTGAAAACATCACCGTGCAGAGCGTGATCGGACGCTTCCTGGAACACTCACGGATTTACTACTTTCACAACTCCGGCAACGGCGAGTACTACATCGGCAGCGCGGACTGGATGTATCGCAATCTGAACGATCGAGTCGAATGCATCACGCCGATCCTGGAGCCTGCTCTGCAACAGCGGCTGAGGCAGATTCTGGAGGTCATGCTCGAAGATCGCAGACAGGCGTGGGATCTGGGAAGCAACGGCGTTTACGTGCAGCGAAAACCCGACCCCGCCCGTCCGGAGACGCTGCAGGGCACGCATCAGCGATTGATGGAAATAGCGCGAAAAGACGCACAGCCCGCAGCAAAGCAGTGAGAATCAACTCCTCTTTGGTGTCGTTACCTGCGGCGATGGCGGAACAGTCAGGCGGCGGGACGGCGTGAGGTGGGATCGGCGGGATCAACGACGCCCGTTGCCTCGAAAGCGGCGCGCCGGCGACGACAGGCTTCACAGAGGCGGCACGGTTTCTCGCCGTTGAGCATACAGGACCACGCCATCGACCACGGAACATCAAGCTGGCTGCCAAGCTCGATGACTTGTGTATCCGAAAGTTCCAGCAGAGGGGTTTCGATTGTCGGCAGGGCGGCGTGATCAAGCTGGGCCAGATGCTGCACCAGAATCATCTGCTCGGTGACGCGGGCGATGGTGTCATAGTCCGCGTCCACCTGTGCCGGCCAGAGGATCCTTCCGGCATCAAGCTCGACAGCCTGCGCCAGCGCGGTCAGGAGAACCTGGGGCCGGACCAGCGGGGCGGCGTGTTTCACATCGCGTTCACTGGCGAACTCGGCACAGCGAAGGTGCGGTAACTCCAATTCAATCACATCAGCGATATGGAAGTGCTCAGCCTGTCGGCGGAGGTGTTCGAGACGCACCGTGGCGTTGGCGCGGCCGTCTTTGAGGTGCAGAAAAATCATCCGCGCTCGCTCCTGCGCGGAAGCTGCTGCTGCGGTTGCGACCAGACTGCGCAACCCGCCGCTGGCGAGGATGATGACCGGCTTGGCAAGCATCAGGGGATTTATCGGCAGAGTGACGAAGCGAGGATGAGAGCTGTGGTCGAGACCACTCCGATCATTCCGGGAGTTGCTGTCCCGCCCCGACATTTCACACGGTCGGATCATTTTGCGTATTCTTGACACGTTGCGACTTGGCCCGAAAATGCGAAGTCTGCCCCGGATCAAGGAATTTCCATGAGCATTCTGGTATTTCAACATCAAGCCACTGAGCCGGCCGCGGTTCTGGGTGCGGTTCTGCGCGATCATGGCCATCGGCTGCGCGTGATCGAGCTGTTCGCCGGCCAGCCGATTCCGCCGGACCTCGATGATGTGCATGGGATCGTGAGTATGGGCGGCTCGCCGAACGTGGACGAGACAGCCAAGTATCCCTGGCTGGAAGCGGAGATGACTTACATTAAGACGGCCCACGGGCGCGGCGTGCCGATTGTCGGCATCTGTCTCGGCGCGCAAATCATCGCCTCGGCACTGGGCGGCAAGGTTGCGGCGATGGCGTCGCCTGAAGTTGGCTGGGGCAACATCAAGATGGCGTTTCCAGGCACCATCGATCCGATCTATGTCGGCCTCCACTGGGACAGCATGCAGGTTCATCTGCACGGCCAGGAGGTCACCGCGCTGCCCCCCGGCGCGACCCCGCTGTCGGGATCGAAGGCCTGCAAAACACAGGCGTTCAAGGTCGGGTCCACGACGTATGGTTTTCAATACCACTTTGAGTGGACTGATGCGGACATTCGCAATGCGGCCCACGATGAACTGGTTAAGAAGGCAGGCGTCAACCCGGAGACCATCATTCAGGGAATCGCCCAGCACTACGACGGCTATCGCAGGCTGGGGAACCGCCTGTGCGAAACGATCGCACTGATGCTGTTTCCGATTGACATGCGCAGGGATTAGAGATTCGAGATGCTGCACATCACTTGCAGCGAGCAAACGCTGGGGTGAGGTTTTCAAAACGCGAAGAGATGTTGCTGTCTTTGGATAATTTTCCCCTGACTTCTTCAGGAGTATCTCATGCAATTTACCAATCTTGGCCGCACCGGACTTTCCGTCAGCCGCTTTTGTCTGGGCACGATGAACTTCGGGCCGACAACCAGTGAGCCTGACAGCTTCGCCATCATGGACCGTGCGCTGGAGCTGGGGATCAACTTTTTTGACACGGCGGACATCTATGGCTGGAAAATCGGCGAAGGCTGGACGGAGCAGATCATCGGTCGGTGGCTCGCCCATGCTGCGGGTCGCCGGGAAAAGATCGTGCTGGCCACCAAGTGCTACAACAAAATGGGCGAGTGGCCCAACGAGCGCGGGTTGTCGGCGTATCACATCAAGCGCGCCTGCGAGGGCAGCCTGAAGCGCATGCAGACCGACCACATCGACCTGTACCAGATGCACCACATCGAGCGTACAACGCCTTGGGAGGAAATCTGGCAGGCGATGGAACAACTCATGCGTGAGGGCAAGATCACCTATGTCGGCTCGTCCAACTTTGCCGGCTGGGACATCGCCAATGCACAGGGTCACGCACGCCAGCGTCACTTCCTCGGCCTTGTCAGCGAACAGAGCATCTATCACCTCGACAACCGCTGGATCGAGCTGGAAGTGATTCCCGCCTGCCGGCATTTCGGGTTGGGACTCATTCCATGGAGCCCGCTCGGCGGCGGATTGCTCGGCGGCGTACTCGACAAAATCGAGGGCGGTCGTCGCATGAGCGACGGACTCAAAGCTCAGATTGAAAAGAAGCGCAGCTCCCTTGAAAAATGGGAAAAACTTTGCAAAAACCTGGGCGAAAAACCTGCGGATGTCGCGCTGGCGTGGCTCTTGAACAACCCCGTGGTCACCGCGCCGATTATCGGGCCGCGCACGGTGGATCAGCTCAACGGCTCGTTGCGGGCGTTGGAAATCAAGCTCGCCCCGGAGACGCTCAAGGAGCTCGATGAGATTTTCCCCGATCGCCCGCAGGGAGAGGCCCCCAAAGCCTACGCCTGGTGAGGCTGGGGACGACGGTGATTATTTAGAACCCCCACGAAATCACTCGCGGGCGGAGGCGGCGTAACGGATCGTTTTTTGACGATATCGCAATAACCCGCGCGGCTTGATCGTTGATCGCTCAGTGCCCGTGGTCGATTAGATCCTTTTCTTTTCGAGCGAAATCGTATGGCTACCACATCGCTCAAACCGATTCCCGCAGCATCCTTTGATGAAAATAAGGCCCGGCATCTGCTCTCGCGTGCCGGATTCGGCGGCCCGCCGCGACAGGTGGCTTTTCTCGCGGGGCTTGGTCTTAAAAAGGCGGTGGACTTCCTCGTCGATTATGAGTCGATCGACATCTCCGCACTGCCCAAACCGCAATACGACTCCGAGATCGTTCGGCCGCTCCGCGGCGACGTGATGAAGATGCTCGGCGACGGCAAATCCGGCGACGCCAAGGCCATCCGCGAAAAACTCCGCATGGAGTTTCTGCAAAGGCAGGCGGAGGACCGATTGCAGATGGCGGGGATCGAGCAATGGTGGCTCACGCGGATGATCGCCACTCCCCGCCCGCTCGAAGAAAAACTGGTTCTACTCTGGCACGGCCATTTCGCCTCGAATAACCGCACCGTTGACGACAGTTTCCTGATGCTTCAACAGAACGTGCTTTTCCGAAAGCACGCCAACGGAAACTTCGGCGAACTGGTGATGGGTGTGATTCGTGATCCGGCGATACTGAAGTTCCTCAACAATAATTCCAACCGCAAAGGCCACCCCAACGAAAACCTCGCCCGCGAGCTGATGGAGCTTTTTACGCTTGGCGTCGGGGCCTACGGTGAAAATGACATCAAACAAGGCGCGCGCGCATTGACCGGCTACGGTGTCGAAGACAACGATTTTGCTTTTCACCGCAATGCCCACGATGAAGGGCAAAAGGAAATCCTCGGCCGCAAAGGACTATTCGACGGCGAAGACTTCGTTCGCATTCTTCTGGGCAGGCCGCAGTGTCCGCTGTTTATTTCCTACAAGCTCTACCGTCATTTCGTCGGCGACATCGACGAAAAACCCACAGACACGCAGGAAGCCGTCATTCGCGCGATGGCCAAAGTGCTCAGTGACAACAGATATGAACTCAAGCCCGTGCTCAAAACACTCTTTATGAGTGAACACTTTTACGACCCGCAGATCGTCGGCGGAATGGTCAAGAGTCCCGCTCAACTCCTTGTGGGTACGGCACGCATGCTTAACACACCGGCGCGTAACTCCGGCACGCTGGCTGCGGCGATGTCGATGATGGGTCAGCAGCTCTTCGAGCCGCCTTCGGTCGCCGGCTGGGACGGCGGACGCGGCTGGATCAACACATCAACACTCTTCGTGCGGCAAAACATGGCGACTTATCTGATCACCGGAAAGGTTCCGGGTGATCAAAACTGGTCGCAGGACACAGTCGGGTACGACCCGTTGTTTTTACTTGCGGATCTTGCGGACCGGTCGCCCGGAAGCACCGTGAATCTGCTCTCCAATCTATTACTGGGCGAGCACGCCGCTGCCGGCCGGCGTGAGGAACTGACGAAATACCTCGCTGCACGACGGGGCGGCATCACGCAAGGCTCCGTGCTGGCGATGCTGATGCTGGTCACCGCGATGCCTGAATATCAACTGTGCTGATTAGTCAACGATCACCGCGCAGGCGGATGCGATGACGCGCGGAAACGGTATGCGAAAGGATTTTCCATGACGGACAAGCCCGCCTTTACTCGCCGCGAGTTTATCGGCAACGGCGCAATGATCGTCTCGACGATGGCGACCGTACCACTGTTTCTGGAACGCTCCGCCTGGGCACTGACGCCAGCAACGGGAAGCGCTGTCAAAGACCGGCCGGGAGTGCCGGGCGAGCGCATTCTGGTTGTCGTTCAAATGACCGGCGGCAACGATGGGATCAACACCGTAGTGCCTTTCGGCTGGCGTGAGTATTACAAGGCTCGACCGGGCATCGGTATCGCGGAGAAGGACGTGCTCAAGCTCGACAGTAACGCAGGGCTGGGGCTGAATCCGGAAATGGGTGACCTCAAAGCCATGATGGATGCCGGTCTGGCGCTGGGGGTGCTGGGTGTCGGCTATCCGAATCCCAACCGCTCACACTTTTCGAGCATGGATATCTGGCATACAGCGGACCCCACCGGCCGGTCGGGCAAGGGGTTTGGCTGGATCGGTCGCACGCTCGATGAAATGCGCAGCCAGTCCAAGGGAAAGATCGACGCCACCGCCTGCGTGTGTGTGGGAAACGAGTCACCTCTTGCGGCGAATGGTCGGCAGGTCAAGCCGGTTACTTTTCAGGATGCGAATCTTTTCCGCTGGTCGGGCGGTGATCTCCACGCATCGCTGGCGAAAGAGTATGAGGCGATCAACCGGGCGGGCGTGGTCGGCGATGTCGATCCCAACAGCCCGATGGCGTTTGTCATGCGCACAGCGCTGGATGCGCAGATCGCCAGTCAAAAAATTCGTGCTGCGGTGAATAAAGAGCCGGTGACAAAGTTCGGCGAGGGAAAACTGGCCAGCCAGCTCCGCATGGTGGCAGCCATGATCCGCGCGGAGTTGCCAACGCGGGTGTATTACGTCTCCCTAGGCGGGTTCGACACTCACGCCGGCCAACCCAACACCCATGCTCGCAATTTGCGCGAGTTTTCCTCGGCGATCCGCTCTTTCTATGCCGAGCTTAAAGCCATCGGCGCCCAATCCCGCGTGCTGACTCTCGCGTTCAGCGAGTTTGGCAGGCGCGTTGAGCAGAACGCATCCAATGGCACAGACCACGGCACCGCGGGGCCTCTTTTCCTCTTTGGTGAAAAAGTGCGCGCCACGAAAACTGGACTCCTGGGCGAACAGCCTTCACTGGCGGCTGATCGGCTTGATCAAGGAGACCTGATTTACAACACGGACTTCCGCTCGATTTATGCTGCGGTGCTTCAGGACTGGATGAAGGTGGACGTGAAAGAGGTTCTAGGCGCGCCGTTCCGTGCCGCGTCGGTGATTAAGACGTAAATGACGGACGGCAAAGCATTCTCTGCGGGATTTGAGGCAGGGGGGTTTTTAAGTTTGCCATTCCCTTCGTAAACTCCACCGCATGCACGCCCCGCCGTTGTGGCTTTTAATTCTCTGGTCGCTGTTTGTTCTTCAGGCATGGTTGTCCGCAGCCCAGGCGCGGAAGTTTCTGCGCTCCTTTCGTGAATCGCGCCATACGAACAGCCTCTATACCCCCGAGGTCACGGTGATTGTGCCCTTCAAGGGTGTGGATCACGAGATGGAGTCGGGCGTCCGTCGTCTCTGTGAGCAGAACTATCCAACCTATTCGCTGCGAATGGTGGTTCAGAGTGAGGATGACGCAGCCTATCCGATTCTGTTGCGTGAGCTGGCGCGCTATCCGCAGCGGCAAGCCCAGGTGCTGGTGGCGGGCGAGGCATCGCCCACCGAGGGACAGAAAGTTCACAATCAGCTTTTCGCGCTGCGGGACATCTATGACAACACTCCCGATCAGGATGTCTGGGTTTTTGCGGACAGCGATGCGATCCCCGGCCCGGAATGGCTTCGTCACCTGGTCGGCCCGCTGGCACAGTCGAAAAAAACCGGTCTGACCACGGGATACCGCTGGCTGATTCCTTCGCCAGCTTCGTCGGGGCAGGTCGCGGAATCTCCCGCTATTAACGAAAGCAAGCCGACGATCTGGTCTCATCTGGCGAGCCTGATGAATGGCTCGGTGGCGATGATGCTGGGGCGGGACGAATGGAACCACGCATGGGGCGGGTCGATGGCCATTCGTGCGGACATCGCACGACAGGGACGGCTGCGCGATCGGCTGGTGGGAGCGCTTTGCGATGATTATCAATTCACGCGCCTCAGCCGCGACCTGGGTTTACGGGTTTACTTTGTGCCGCAGTGTTTGGTGGCCACGCCTGTGAGTTTTGATTGTCGGGGGATGTTTAATTTCGGGCATCGTCAATATCTGCTCACGCGCGTGTATGCGCCTCGCGTGTTTCTCACCGGCCTGCTGCTCACGAGTCTGTACGTCACAGGCTTCGCCTCGCTGGCAGCCTATCTGCTGTGGTGTGTGGCGCACGGCTGGACGAGCATGCCGTGGATCTGGCCGGCGGCAGCCCTGGTGCTCGCAGCGGTCGGCGATCAATTCCGCGCTCTCTTTCGTCGTCGTGCGGTGCGACTCGCGTTTGGGGAGAAAATATTTCAGCAATTGCGTCCGACTCTGCGGCTCGATCAGTGGGCAACGCCTTGGTGGATGTTGATGCACTGGATGACGATTGTCCGATCCGCGTTTGGGCGGACGATGCGATGGCGGGGAATCCTCTACCGGCTGGACGGCCCGCAGCAGTGTGAACGGCTTACGCCTTAAACGGCCCTCTTAGCAGTAAGGTTTTCGAGAAAGACACGCCCCGATTGACAGCTCTATAGGCGTCTCTGCTGCAATCACATCTTTGTGTTGTGCCACACGGCTGCCAGTTTTTCGGTCAGGGCAGCGCGATCGTGGTGCTCCGCTGCATATGCACGCCCAGCATGTCCCAGGCTCAAGCGCAGTTTCGAGTCGTCAAGCAACTGGCTGATGGTGCGGGACCACTCTGCGGAAGTACCTGCGCAGAACCCGCGCGTTCCATGGCCCGCGCTGGCGATGTTTTCCCCTACGGCTGATCCGACCCATGGCAGGCCATGTGCCAGGTATTGAATCACCTTGTAGGGACACTTGCCGCGTGTCCAGAGAGTGTCGGGCATGGGACACAAGCCGACATGACACTCGCGTAATGCGGAGGCTTCTTCGTCAGGGGACCATTTACGGAAATCGACACGCAGCTTGCCGAAAGACATCGGTTGATGCGCCACCAGCCGTAATCGAGTGTGCGGATGCGTCGTCGGCAGTAATTCGAGTACGGGTCGAATCTCTTCCAGATACGGCTGGGTTGCTGCGGAGCCTACCCAGAGGAGGTCAAGCGACCCGTCTTGTGCCGGCTGCCGCTCCCCTGCGGCGGGCGGCGGGTCGATGGCCATGCGAAGTACCGTCACGCGCGGACAATACGGCCGCGCAAGCGAGGCAAGATATTCGCTTCCCGCCAGAGCCGAATCACAGCGGCTCAACATCCGTGCGAAGCGAAACCTGCGGCTGGCGCTGGGTCTTCCGCCTTCTGCGCTGGACGAGGTCAACGGATCGTCGAAGTCGAACACGATCCGCCTTGCATGTCGTCGCAGGCGGGGTAGCCACCAGGGCGCGAGCAGATGGCGATGCCACCAGATCCCATCAAATCCGCGTGTGCGGCCGAGTAACCGCCACTGCCCCGCCGCCGAGCTGGGCAGCGTAGCGCATTCCACTTCGATGTTTCGTGCCTGCAAGGGCAGGACATAGCCCGCCACCCGCTGGAGAAAGCTGGCGGATTCCGGCTTGCGCGTGATGGCGAGAATTCGGATCACGGAGGGTTCGCCAGTTGCGTGGCCCGTAGGCGCAGCGACTATACTCGAACCGTCCGCAACGCGCTGGCGCGTTGCAGGAGCACTCGCGGTCCAACCCAACACCACAAAGGTTCCCATGGGAAAACCTCTCCGCTCACTCATCCGCAACACGCTGTTTCGTGATCAGGGCAATCTCGTGGCTCTGGATGATGCCTTTGTCACGATGAAGCGACTTCTCAACGGGCATGAAGTCAGCGATATCCTCGATGCGGGTGCCAGCGACGGCCGAATATCACGAAAAATGCTGCGACATTTTCCCAATGCGCGAAGCTGGCTGTTCGAGCCGCATCCAGCTTATCGGGAGCGACTGGAGCAACTCCACCGGGAGAATCCCCGTTACAACCCGCAATTTCTCGCGCTGTCTGATAGTCCGGGGACGATTGACTTTTTTGACATGCCCCGGCTGGGGGAAACATCTCGGTTCGCACCCAGCGAAAGACTCATTCAGTATCTCTCACATACCAGCAGCCCGTCCACAAAAACCACGGTGCCGGCTGTCCGGCTCGACGACTGGCATGAGGAGAACGGCCGGCCGCCGATTCAGGTGATGAAGTACGACATTCAGGCTGGCGAACTGCTCGCGATGCGCGGGGCGACACGGGTGCTCGAATCCAGCGTGCTGCTGGTGTACACCGAGGTTTACTTTAATCCCATGTATGAAGGCGGCGCCCTGTTTGGAGAGGTGGACCAGTTTTTGCGCGAACGAGGATTTGTCCTCTATAACCTTTACGGTTTGCGCAGCGATAAAAACGACATGCTGGCCTGGGGTAATGCCATCTTCGTTCACGCGCAACGAATGAAGTTGTAAGTTGGCCGCTTACGGAGCGGAAACTCGACGGACTCGCAGTGGTTGCATTGTTAGTCAGGCGCGAGCGGTACGCCGCAACATCGCTTCGACTCGATGACCCAGTTTCAGACAAGACGCTGCGTGGGAAAGCAGCTTTTCTCCGAATTTGCTGCTGCGCGATCGTTCAGCAGAATCGCGCCGCAACCCCGTGCGATAGCCGTGAGTCTTGAGAAACAGCGGCTCCAGTCCGCAAGCGCGGAGGTAGTGCCGCATGCTCACAAGAGTAGGGATGAATATGTGGCCGTCGCCGAAATAGTGCCAAGTGCACGGTTGCTTCCAGACGCTGAGACTTTGTGCGTTCAGCGTGTGAAGGTAAATCATCCCACCTTCGCGCAGGGAGGCGGTGAGTTTTTTCAGTACAGCCATCGGTTGTGACAGGTGCTCGAAGACGTTGTCGCAGATCACCAGATCAAAATAGTTCTCCGGGATCGAAACTTCTTCGATCGGGCCAGTGTGAATCGGCACGCCTGTCGAGCGGGTCAGCGAGTCAGCAGCAAAGGCGGAAATCTCATTCCCCTGGGCCTGCCAACCAAGCTCCAGCGCAGCGCGGAGCAACACACCTTGGCCGGAACCTACTTCCAACAGCCGTCCTCCGGGACGCGCGGTTGCCAGTCGTTGTAACCAGAGGCGTCGTTTGGCGATGGCGGCTCGCGCCTCCTGCTCGCGCAACTGATGTGCCGCCCACCAGCGATCATAAAGCTCCACCGGCGGCGGGCCTTGTGAATCGCTGGATAATTGCCCCGTCTGTGCGCAGATCCAGTAATCCCCGCCGCTCGTCTTGAGCCGTTGATGCTCCGTCTCCACACCCAGCGCATCACAAAGACGAGAGCATCGTGTAGCAGGATCGCTGGCTTTCCATGCTGGCCGCAAAGTGCGCGGAAGACTCACGGGATATTTTTGTGAATGCGGAACGTCAGCCATCAAGTCATCATAAGGCGAGCATCTCCTTCGAGAAATATTCGAGCTGCTGGAGGTCGGTGCTATGATGCGCGGCGATGCTGAAATGGGACCGATGTGAATCGCCGCCGCCGTTGCTGGACCAGCGAATTCTCGCCGCCGCGCGGGTGGAAACCTATAAATCCGACGCACGCAGCACCGTCTGGCGCACGGAGACGCCTGAAGGGGCGTGGGTCGTCAAGCGTTTCGAATATTCACCACTGCGGCAACGGGTTTCGCTGATTTTGGGAATCCATCCGGGCCAGCGTGAACGACGCGCCAACGCGGAACTGGTCCGCCAGGAGATGCCTGCCGTGCCGCTCGTTGGTTGGGTCGAGCAGCGTGTCGGGCTGGGCTGCAAGATTCATCTGGTGACACCTTACGCGGGTGAATCCTTGCAGCGGTTGCTTCGGAGCGGACTGGTGCATGATGCGGAATGGTTGCGACGCACGTTACCAAGAGTCGGTGAGTTAGCGAGCCGGTTGGTTGAAGGCAGATGGTTTCTGGCTGATCTGAAGACTGCAAATATTGTGATCGACAAAGATGGCCAGCCTCGTGTGATCGACGTGGGCCGTGCGCGTCGCTGTCGCAGCCGCGCCAAGACAACGCAGATGCTCGCGGTTTTGGAAGACACGCTGAAAAAGGACGGTTTGGCGGAGGAAGTATGTCGGCAATGTGTTGCCCCCGCAGCCGCCGCAGCGCATTAGTTTTCGGGTGACCTCTTGATCAACCGCCGTGATCGCGCGGATGGGTTAAAGCTTCAGGCCGTGATTGAGGCATTCCCAGTAGAACCGCGGGCTGAACCAGCGATTGCGGCGAGGATCAATCTGGGGGTGTGCTGCGATGCGGGCGGCCATGGTAGCCGGATGTGTGTCCCGGTAATTTTTCAGCGCGTAGTACTTGCTGGTGAATGCGGGACCAAACCGCCGCTTGAGATTGCTTTCCTGTTGTTGTTTATTTTGCTGGCCCCAATAAAGCTCCTTGATCCACTCAAATTTAGTAGCCAATTCTTCGGGGCTTTTGACCCAGCCATAGTGAAAGAGCCGGGTATTGGCCCACCGGACGTAGTTACCAAGCTGCTCTTTGTTGAAATAATCGTGCTTGGGGTGGCCGCCCTTCAGGCCGGGACCGCAGCCGTCGCCGTAAAACTCAACCGTTCCGTCGAGTTTCATCGGTCGGCAAACCTTGCGAAACATCCAGGTGTCGATGGACTGGTAATCGAACGAGAATTGCAGCACGCGGTGCATCAATGCCTTGACGCCGGGCGTCGAGGCGTATTCATCCATGGTCGCCCGCAGGGTTGGTAATTCTTTCTCGTGGATGACCTCGTCAGCAAAGAGGAACATTCCCCAGTCGCACTTGGTTTTTTCTGCCAACTGAAGTGATTTGTTGCCTTCGATGCGAAAGACCTCGCCGCCCGCCGTGATGGGTACCCATTCGCTGTCGTGGATTTGGATGCGCGGATCAATCGACTGGATCAGGTCGCGCGTTCCGTCCTCTGACTTTCCGCAGAGGAAGACAAACTCATCGCAGATCGGCAGGATCGAGCGGATCGACTCAACAATCGGATAGTTGAGCCGTACGAGATTTTTGCCGTAGGTAAAACCGCAAACTGATGGCATAGGGTGGCTGAAGTTGGGGAAAAAGAACAGAGTCGTGGCTCGACCACGCGGTTCGAGCAGTTTTCGGATCGGCTAGTCCTGTCCCTGCCGCGTCGGCCGGACTGGCGGGCGGCACCCGCGATTTAGTCAGCCCAGTCGCAACAGAATGAGGACATCATGCTACGATAATCGTTCCCCCATGAATATCCGCAACTTCTGCATCATAGCTCACATTGACCACGGCAAGAGCACCCTTGCCGACCGGATGCTCCAAAAGACCGGCGCGATCTCCGAGCGCGACATGACGAACCAGGTGCTTGACGGCATGGATCTGGAGCGCGAACGCGGCATCACGATCAAGGCCAGCGCGGTGAGCGTGAAATACACGCCTCGAAGCGGCAAGTTTGCCGGGCAGGAGTTCCTGCTTAATTTCATTGATACCCCCGGCCACGTGGACTTCCACTATGAGGTCAGCCGAGCGTTGACCGCCTGCGAAGGGGCGATTCTTGTCGTTGATGCGACCCAGGGTGTCGAGGCACAGACCGTCGCCAATGCCTACATGGCGATCAATCAGAACCTCGAAATCATTCCACTGGTGAACAAGATCGACCTGCCATCCGCCCGGCCGGAAGATGTGGCTATCGAGGTCGAACACGTTTTAGGTATTCCGTCGGACGACGTGATCTTCGCGTCAGCGAAAACGGGACAAGGTGTTGAAGAGTTACTCGACGCCATCTGCAACCGTCTGCCCGGCCCTAAGGGTGACGTAAACCAGAAGACACAGGCTTTGATCTTCGACAGCGAATACGACGACTATCGCGGCGTGATTGTCTATTTTCGACTGTTCAACGGTCGTCTCGCCCCGGGTGACAAGATCCGCATGATGGGCACCGGCCGAAGCTACGCGATCACAGAAATGGGTAAGTTCACGCCGAAAATGGCGGTGAGCAAGGCGCCATTTACTGCGGGGGAAGTAGGCTATTTTGTGGCGGCAATCAAGGCGCTCGATGAGGTCAATATCGGCGATACCGTGACGCTGGAAAACAACCCCGCGGACACCCCGCTTCCGGGATACCGCGAACCGCAGCGGATGGTGTTCTGCGATTTTTATCCGATCGGGGATACACAGTTCGATGAGCTGCGCGATGCCATCGACCGGCTGCACCTCAATGATGCGAGTTTCAGCTATGCGCCAACCTCCAGCGAAGCTCTGGGCTTTGGTTTTCGGTGCGGATTCCTCGGGATGCTCCACATGGACATCATTCAGGAGCGACTCGAGCGCGAAGGCAAGGTGGAAATCGTTCAGACCGCGCCGACGGTGACTTACGAGATTCTCAAAACTGAAGGCGCGGTGATCCAGATCACTAATCCCGCGGATTTACCCGATCTGTCACAGGTGCAGGAGATCCGTGAGCCGATCGTCAAGATCGAGATCATCACACCCAAGGAATACATCGGCGACCTGATGACGCTGTGCGAATCACGCCGCGGCCGCTATGTAAAACAGCAATTTCTCAGCGATACGAGGCAAATTCTGGAATACGATCTGCCGCTGGCGGAGATCATTTTCGACTTTTACGACAAGCTTAAAAGTATCACGCGCGGTTACGGAACGATGGACTACAACCTTGCCGGCTTCCGTGCGGATGACCTGGTGAAAATGGACATCCTCGTTAATGGCGACAAGGTTGATGCGCTGAGCCTGATCGTCCATCGAGAGAAAGCGGAGCTGCGAGGCCGAGCACTGCTGACTCGCCTGAAGAAAGAGATCGAACGCCACCTCTTTGAAATTCCGCTCCAGGCGGCCATCGGCGGAAAGATCATCGCCCGCGAAACCATCAAGAGCGTAGGTAAAAACGTGACAGCGAAGTGTTACGGCGGCGACGTCAGCCGAAAACGCAAACTGCTGGAAAAACAAAAAGAAGGTAAGAAACGAATGAAGCGCGTAGGGACGGTGGACATCCCTCAGGAAGCGTTTATGGCGGTGCTGGATTCGGGTGAGTGAATTATCAGACCGCAGTCCGAACAATATGTACGTCCGCCTCTTGCGCAAAAACAGTCCCAAGCCTGCTCATTTGCTGAATCCACCTGTCGCGACATGGCAAGATGATTTGTTGAGAGGTTGGTGTGTCTTGTCGTGGCCGTGTGTGACGATCAGGCAAGATTACTGACCGGGAAAAGTAGGGCAAATTCATTTCGGCGGCTGGTTCTTTCTTTAATCCAATTGTTTGGTTATCGACGTCCTCGCCGGATCGTGATTCGGTCGGCGGCGGCTTATCGAAGTTTTGTGGGGAATGATTAAGTCACCCCCGCAACTCGACGATGACTAGTGCGAACGGAAGGTTCCTAGCCGACTCCGCCAAAGTGGCGCCCGCGGAGGGGAGACGGCACCGTGAACCGAAGTTTGAACAGGCTTGGAGTGAAGAAAAACTTCGGGTTCGCGTGGACCCGAGCAATGAGTCAGTCGGAGCACTTTTAGGAGAAAGTCCATGAACCGCTACCGCAATGCTTCTGGTTTTACGCTTGTTGAAATTCTGATCGTCGTTGTGATCCTCGGCATTCTCGCCGCGATCGTCATCCCGCAGTTCACCAGCGCCAGCGAAGCCGCCAAAGGCTCAAGCGTGGTGAGCCAGCTCCAGACGGTCCGCAGCCAGCTTGAGCTGTACAACGTGCAGCACAACGGCACGTACCCAACGGTTGCTCAGCTCTGGGGCAACATGACCAGCATGACCAACGCTGCTGGTACGTCGGTGACTTCAGGCGGCGTCGGCCCCTACCTTCAGCAGGCCCCGGGCAACGCCCTTGAAGGCGGCAGCTCCTCAGTCGTCAACTCGACCACGGGCACCGCAGCGGCGGGTGTGGGTTGGTTCTATAACCCCACTACCGGCGCGATCAGGGCAGTCTGCTCGTCCGCCAAGGCTACTGAGCTGAGCCTCGACACGACCAACGACGTGGCGACGTACTAAGCTCTATCGGACTACTACGGTCGCCCCGGCTTGACGGTCGGGGCGACCTTTTTCTTTTCAGTCGCGTGGTGAAGTAACAACCGCTTGTTTAACGCGACGCGCCAGCCGGCTGAGGTGAACATGGAAACTCCAACACCATCGACACAGCGCCGCCGCGCCTCTCGTCTTCTGGAAGCGCTGATCGTTCTGATGATTCTTGGCGGCCTGAGCAGCCTGGTGTTGCCTCAGTTTTCAAGCGCAGCCCGCGTTTCGCAGGAGACCTCGCTGCGCGACGATCTGCGATATATCCGCACACAGATTCTTGTCTATCGAGCGCAACACGGCGGAACAGCGCCGGGCTATCCCGACGGTGATGCCACCCGTCCGCCAACGACCACAGACTTTGCCGCACAGATGACGCTCTTTACCGACGCTCAGGGGCGGACATCCATCCAGAAAAGCGAGCAATTTTGCTTTGGTCCTTATCTGGAGCAATTGCCGGCAAATCCTGTGAATCACAGTGCCGCGATTCGTTTCATCGCATCCGAGGTTCCGTTCCCGATGGTTCCGGGCGGGAGTGAAGGCTGGTTTTATCAGCCCGCCACCGGCACATTTGCGCCGAATATTGAAGGCCGGGACGCAGTGGGTGAGCCGTACTTTCAATATTGATCCTCACCACAGACTGCACAAGTCCTTTACGGCGGCAATCCTCAGCGTATTTCGGCGTGATTGAACTTATTTGCCTCCTGATTTTCACCGATGAGGGGAGAGAAAGGAGATTCCGCATGCGATCTCTGCGCTATCTCAACACGATTCTGACCATTCTCGCGGTGCTGCTGGGTCTGGAAATCTGGACCACCTGGATGCGTCCCGGTGACAGCGGCCTGGCTTCACCAGCCGTTGCCGGAGCCGATACCCGCTCGACGGACCGTTCCACAGGCGGCATTCCCGATGCGGGAGCACAGCGCAAGGAAATGATCGATCTGCTCAAGCAACTCAACGTCCAGCAAGCGGACGTGGTGAAGGTGCTCAAGTCCGGCGAAGTGCGCGTGAAGCTCGAAGACGCGCCGAACGATAACAAGTAAGCGTTTCGACTTGCTTGAGATCGCGCTGGACGGAGGCGACGTTCCCTGGTCATCAACAATCCGGGGAAGGGGATGAAATGCGACACGTTCAAGACAACCCGACGCCCAATCAGCATTCAGAGATGAATGGGATGCTGCGTCTGTCGGCGGGATACCGCCGTGCATTTACGCTCATCGAAGTGTTGTCGGTCGTGGTGATTCTCGGCATAGCCGGCGCGGTTGTGGTTCCGCAGATGCTCAGCCGAGGAAACCTCCAAATCCAGGCTGCCAGCCGGATCATCATCGCAGACCTGCTCTATGCGCAGAACGAAGCCATCACGCGCCAATCTGTCCGCCGTGTCGTCTTTGACACCGCAGCAAACAGCTACAAGTTGACGGACGGCAACGGTAACGTGCTGGCGGTGTCGTGGAAAAACGGAAGTGCCGCCAATTATGTCGTCAACTTTTCGGCAGATTCGCGCTTTGATGCGGTCACGCTGAAAACCGCCAGCTTCGGCGGTACGCAAACCATCGAGTTTGATCCGCTGGGAGCTCCCAATAACGGGGGCACGGTGGATTTGGTGACGGGATCCATAACTTACCGCATCTCAGTTGCCGCGTTTACAGGGCGGGTGACTGTCGCGCCGGTGACGGCGACCAATCAGCCGTGACAGGAGGCTAACGAAAGTGCGTTTACCTTTTATTCAGAGTGGTGTCTGCCCCATCGGACTTGATACCGGCACACACAGCATCAAGATGATGCAGCTCGAGCGTCGCGGCAGCTCCTTTGCCGTTCGTGCAGCCGGTTCACGCGCGCTGCCTTGCGATTTACCCAGCACCGCCTCGGAACGCTCGACGCTCTATGCGAATCTAATCAAGCAGATTCTCGCAGAAGGCGATTTCCAGGGCCGCCGGGTCGTGAGTTGTCTTCCGGCAACGTCGATTCAATACAAAAACCTACGGCTGCCACGCATGCCCTACGACGAGCTTCGTTCCGCTGTCGAGTGGGAGGCCGCGGATCGTTTGAAGATTGTCCCAGAATCGATGCAGGTGCAGTTTTTCGCAGCAGGCGAGGTGCGTCAGGGAGAGGAACAGCGAGAAGAAATCATAATGCTCGCTGCCACCCGTGATGCGATCAACGAACACGTGGACACTCTGGTCAAGAGCGATCTCAAACCAGTAGCGATTGACGCGGTGCCCGGAGCACTGGCCAGAACACTGGTGTTTCATAGCGATAACAACACAGATCAAGATGCGCCGCAGATGGCGCTGGACATCGGATCATCTTCCAGCAAGGTGCTGGTGGTGCGCCAGGGGCGCGTGGTGTTCTTCAAACTCATTGATATCGGCGGACGCAAACTCGACCAGACGGTGGCGCAAAATCTCAGCCTGCCCCTGGCGGATGCGGCAGATTTGCGGCGGCGTCTTCAGCGGAGCCCGAAGCCAGAGGACGGGAGCACCGCAGGCGAACAACTTTTTGGCTCCACAAGACGCGAGAGTCTCGAACGCGCGGTTTATGAATCACTCCGCGCCACAGCGAGTGAACTGGCTAAAGAAGTGTCACTTTGCCTCCGCTATTACAGCGTGACTTTCCGCGGCAAGAGGCCGGAGAAAGTGTTGCTGGTTGGCGGGGAAACCTATGAACCACAACTGGCGCGGGCACTGGCGGAAGGCATTGACCTGCCCGTCGAAGCGATCCGCCCCTTTGCGGGCGTGGACATATCGAAGGCGACCGAGCTGGACGCTGATGGGACCAATAGCGAGTGGGCCGTGGCTGTGGGGCTGTCGATGCGGCGCGAGGCCGCGGCTAAGCGGGGTGCCGCATGAACGAGATTAACTTTTTACCTCAGGTGTTTATCGAACAGCAGACCCGCCACCACCGCGTACATCGCGAGCTGGTATGGGTAGCTGTGACCTTGCTTGCGATCGTGGGTTGGTACGCCAGCTCGCGAGGCAGCCTCGATAGTCTCGAAAGCTACGCCAACGCATTACGTGATGAAGCGGACGCGGTGCGAGATCAGGTGAGCGAGATGGAGAAGCTCAGGATTCAGCAGAAATCTCTGCTGCATCAGGTCAAGATTCAACGCGAGCTGACTCAGCCGATCAACACTACGTCGGTTCTGGCCACGGTGGCGAAACTGATGTCGCCGTCGATGGCGTTAACCAGTCTGGAGCTTCAAGGCACACGACCGGTTCCAGCTCCCGCGCCGCCGAAGCTCAAGGAGGGAGAGGTTGCGCCGCCACCCAAGCCGGCCCAGCGGCAGATTCTCCGGCTTGAGTTCATCGGGCTTGCGCCGTCAGACGTTGAAATTGCCAATTTCGTAGGTCGGCTCAGCGATCATCAGCTTTTCAGCAACGTCAAGATGATCTACAGCCGCGCTACGGTTGTTACCGAACTCCAGGCACGCGAGTTCCGCATTGAGCTCGAGGTGCCGCTGGACCGCGACTACAAGGTCGCTGAGAGCAAGGAGGTGGCTCTTGCGGATTGAGAAAGACCAGAAGCGCACGCTCGCCACGGTGGGCATCCTTGTCGCAGCATTTGTCGTGGGTCTGTGGCTGCCCCACCGACTTCAGGAACGAAGGCTGCATCAGCAGATCAAAGCGGCGCAGAAACAGCTTGGCTTTGATCGCGCCAGCTCTCAGGGCCTGGGAAAGCTTGCCCGTGACGTGATCGCATTGCGCGAAGTCACCGATCAATCGCAAAAGTATGTTCCGCAGGAGACAGAGCTGGCGCCGTTGCTGCGGCAATTGAGCACCAACCTGCAGACGCTGGATACGTCGGATCAGGTTATGGAAACCGAGACGAGCACCACCGGGCAGGACTACTCGGTGATTCCGGTGACTCTGAAATTCAAGGGGTCCTTTCCCAGTGCTTTCGGATTTATCAAAAACATCGAGTCCATGCGTCGTCTGGTGCGCATCACGCGCCTGTACGCACGGACAGATGCTTCAAAGCCGGGGGAACCCCTGACGGTGGAGATCCAGATTTGCGCGTTTTCGTCTTCGTCTGAGGAGGCACCTACGCCATGAGTCCTGTGATCAAGAAGCTCGTCAATCAATTGACGGCAGACAAGAAAAAATTATCGATCATGCTCGCGCTGGTGATGGTGGGCATGCTGCTGTGGGGCCGACTGCTGCTCAAGCAGGTACCTCGGACAGCCGTGGCTAATCCGAGCGAATCGCTCAGCGCTCAGACCGATAAGGTGATCGAAGAAGCCCGAGAAATAGCCCGTAAAACCATCAACATCGACCTGCCATCAGCCCTTTCGCGCGATGTATTCACCTTGAATCCCGCGGGTTATGCCCGAATTGAGAAAGTTGAAGCAACGGTCACGCAGGTAGGAAAGTCGGACCCTAAACCGGCCGATGAATCCGAGCAGGTCAGCGTCACGGTGCTCCGTGCCGCCAAAGGCCTGGTGCTCCAGACCACGATGCTTGGTGAAAATCCACGGGCCATGATTAACGGTCAGGTGTTAAAGCCGGGTGAAAAAATACGTGGTTTTGAGCTTAAACAAGTGAATTCGCGTGACGTGATCCTCGAAATGGAGGGGATCGAAGTTCGGTTGGAAATGTAAACCGTGAGGCCGGGCCAATGCCCAAGGAGACCGCTATGGGTTTTTCAACGAAGCAGATTTTGTCGGCCGTTTTTTTTTGCTCGGTAGGGTTGGTTTATAGCAGCCCGGCAATTGGGGATGACCGTCCCGCAGCCAAGGAAGGCAGCAGCGCGGTTCAGCAGGACGCTACTCCTGCCCCTGCCGCGGACGCCGCCGAACAAACCAAACAGCCGCCTACGACCCAGCCATTGAGCCTTTTCGGCTCGGATTCGGACGCCAAATCCGCCGACCCGCAGAAGCTCCCAGAGGGGCAGACCGTCGCGGTCAGCTCGATCGGCCAGATTGATTTACACGTCAAAGACCTGGAATTGACGCAGGTGCTTCAGCTCCTCTCAATCCAGTCGCAGCGGAACATCGTCGCGACCAAAGGCGTGAGCGGATCGATCTCCGCCGATCTCTACGGTGTGGATTTTTATGAAGCACTGGACGCCATTCTGCACACCAACGGATTCGGCTACCGCGAGAAAGGCAACTTCATTTATGTGTACACCGCAGCCGAGATCAAGGCCATGCAGGACGCGGAGCGGAAGCTCACCAAGCGTCTGGTTCGGCTGAACTATCTGACTGCCGGTGACGCAGCGAAGTTTGTTACCCCCCTGCTTTCAGGTGCTGGCTCCATCACGGTCAGCGCGGAGTCAACGACAGGCTTTCAAGCGAGTGTCGCCGACGGCGGCGCCAACACCAATGCGCACGGCGACATGATGATTATTCGTGACTACGCGGAAAACGTGGACGACATCGCCAGCGTGATTAAGGAACTCGACGTCAAGCCCAAACAGGTCGAGGTCGAAGCGACCATTCTGCAAGCACGGCTTAATGAGGATAACGCCTTCGGCGTCGATCTAACCATCCTGGCCGATTTTGCTGCCAGCGAGTTCACTTCGCCGCTGACCGCGATTGATCAGTTGATCTCCGGCACCGGCCCCAGCGGCAGCGGTCAAGCGATCCAGACCACCGTGGGTCAGACGGGTACGGGTGAGAGTGGTGCCCGCGTCGGCATTATCTCCAAGAACATCGCAGCGTTTGTGAAGGCTTTGGATTCGGTGACTGACACCACCGTCCTGGCTACACCCAAGATTCTCGTGCTCAACCGCCAAAAAGCGGACATGCTCGTCGGTGAAAAACTGGGCTACCTCAGCACGACCACAACGGATACCTCCGCGACGCAGACCGTCGAGTTTCTCGAAGTCGGTACTCAACTGACGCTGCGTCCGTTTATCAGTGACGACGGCTATGTGCGCCTGGAGCTGCGGCCGTCGATCTCTGACGGCGAGACCCGCACCGTGGGGTCTTCAGTCATTCCCAACGAAACGACCCAGGAGCTGACGACCAACGTGATGGTTCGCAGCGGTCAAACGGTCGTGCTCGGCGGACTCTTTAAGGAAGACACGACGGTTTCACGCCGCCAGGTTCCATACGTTGGTGATATCCCGATTCTCGGTGCGGCGTTCAAGGGTCAGGAAGACACGGTCACCCGTTCGGAAGTGATCTTCCTGGTGACGCCGACGATTGTGAAGGATGAGACGCTGGCGGAGGTTGGTGATCGCACCGCGGAGACGGTCGAGACACTGCGTCAAGGCTCGCGTTCGGGTCTTCTCCCCTTCTCGCGTACCAAGCTGACCGCAGCACACGTTCGCGATGCCCTCAAGTATCAGCAGGAAGGCAAACGTGACAAGGCATTGTGGGAAGCGGAGGTCGCGCTTTCTCTGGATGCGACCTGCATCGAAGCGATCCGCCTCAAGGAAGAATTGACCGGCAAGCGCATCTACTGGCCGGACACCGGCATCATGCGTGAAACGGTTGAGGGTGTAATCAACAAACAGATCGAGAACAACCCCGCGCCTCACAGTGCAGCCCCGGCGACTCAGCCGGCGGACACCAGTGCGGTTCAGGCTCCCGCGACTCCCGCAGCAGTTCAGGCTGCGGCGATCCCCGCGGCGACTCCGGCTATCGATCAGGCGCAACCGGAAGCGCCATCCAGCAATGCAACGGCTGTCGTAGATGAGAGAGCTGCCCTCGAAGCAGGCTCACCTACGGAATAAGCACTTTGCGAATTAGTGGATTACGACTACTGGCATCGCGAGTTCCCGGGAGGGGATGAAGGACCAGGAGACGCAAGCGATGAAGCTTACGACAAAAATGATTTTGAGCGGTCTCACGGCAGGCGTGGTGCTGCTGGGTACCGCTGGCTGCAACAGCAATCAGACCAAGAGCCACAAGGCCAAAGTCAATGCAGCAAACGCGCGCTGGATGAACCTACGCTCGACTCTGATGCTCCAGATGGCGCAGCAGCAGTTCGACACCGGTGATCTTGAACAAGCAGAACGGACAACGGCCGATGCGATCAGCATCGATCCGAAAAATGGCCGCCTGCATGTATTGGCCGGCAGGATCGCCTTGGAGCGAAGCCAGCTTGAGCGCGCTTATCAGCGGTTACAGACTGCCAGCGAGTTGGATCCAAAGCTGGCGGAAGCACACTACTACCAAGGCATCGTGCTTCAGCGCTGGCAGCGTTTTGATGATGCGCTAGCTGCGTATCGTCAAGCCTATGAACTTCAGGCGGATAATCCCGGCTACCTGCTGGCAATCAGCGAAATGCTTATTTCAACCGATAAGGTTGAGGAAGCTCGAGCTTTACTGACCGAAAAGGTTGCCTACTTCGACCAAAGCGCAGCCATTCGTGGTGCGCTGGGGCAGGTTTACCTCATACAAAATAAACCTGCTGAAGCGGCGGATTACTTCCGTCAGGCCTCATTGCTGCGGCCGGATGATATGCAGTTGATTGAATCGCTGGCGCTGGCTCAGGTCGAAGCGGGTCAGAACCAGGCTGCGATCGCGAGCTTTGGCCGGCTGGCCAAAGACGAAAAGCGCGCGAATTCGAGACACGTGCTGTTCGCGCTTGCCGCCGCATATGAGCGAAACGATCAACCCGCCCAGGCGAAGGACATCTATCTCAAGCTCACCCGCCAGGACTCTGCTGACGCCGAGCCGTGGATCAAGCTGGGAGAAATCGCGTGGGCGCAGCAGGATACTGCGGGCACATTGCTGGCAGCGAATCGTGTAATCAACATCGCGCCTAAGCGATCCGAAGGTTATTTGCTGGCGGGATTGGTTTGGCAGAAGCGCGGCAATGTCGATGAGGCTCTGCGCAATTTCGACCGAGCTGCAGAGCTGGCTCCGCAGAGCAACGATGCTGTGATTCTTCGCGGCATTACGCTTCAGCAGGCCGGCCGGACATCAGCCGCAGCGCAGGCCTACGCCGAAGCGCTCCGCCGCCGTCCGGACGATAGCCGCGCGCAGGAACTGCTTGCGAGCGTGCCTGAAGCGGATCGGTAAATCGAACAACAAGCAGTGCTCCTTTGCGCCGGAAACAGGGCCGACGCACGGATCGAGTGTGGTGGGCGGCTTGGAGTGGAGGCAGGATTGTCGGTAACACGTTGGTCCAGTGCGATTGTCGGAACAGGCGCTGCCGGCTTGGTGGCGTCCTCCGGGTTCTATTTTCAGCCCATCCGATATAACGACACCTTTGCGGTTGCCCTGCTGGCAGGCATTGCCGTTGTGTCGGGATTGATCCTGGCACTGATTCACTGGCTCATGATCAGCAGGCTGGGGAGCGATCTCTCGCGCCTGACGACCCACGTGGAGGCGATCGGCAAACTTGATTCCCGTCCGCCGGCATATAAATCCAGCACCGATCTGAGTGAACTCGAAAAATCGATCGAACAGACGCTCGGAGGTCTGCGCAAGCGGATCGAGGCGCTCGTAAATCAGCGGCGCGAGCTTGAGGTACAGACGCGGATCGCGGAGGCGGAACGCCGACACGCGGAAGCGGTCCTTAACTCGATCACTGATGCGGTGGTTGTGACCGACGCCTTTAACGAAATCGCGCTGGCTAACGAATCTGCGGCACGGGTACTCAATTTCGATCTCGAGGGAGCGATACGCAAACCCATTGATCGCATTGTGCACGATCCTCTGCTGGTCAATCTGATCAAGGACACCCGCGAAGGCGGCAACGCTGCCCTTCGCCGCCACGTCGAGCACCGTCTGGGTCGGAATGGTCATTCGGCGACGTATGACGTCACGCTTGCGTGTGTTACCGACAACAGCCGCACGGGGCCGGAAACAGCAGGCGTTGTTGCCATTCTCCGCGATATCACCAGAGAGAAAGAAATCGCGGAAATGAAAAGCGACTTCGTTTCCAATGTTTCACACGAGCTGCGCACGCCGCTTTCATCCATCAAAGCCTATGTGGAGATGCTGGTGGATGGTGAAGCTCACGACGAAGCGACACGCGCGGAGTTTTACAACATCATCCAGGGCGAAGCGAATCGTCTTGGCCGCCTGATTGACAACATCCTCAACATCAGCCGAATCGAATCCGGCGTGATCAAGGTCCAGCGCGAGCACGTTTCTTTGCCGGGCGTCATCAAGGATGTCATCGACGTGCTGCTGCCGCAAGCTCGTGCCAAGCAGATCGAACTGTTGGAGATTCCAACGCCGATCTTCTTCCAGGTCTTTGCGGATAAAGACATGATCTACCAGGCGGTGTTAAACCTGATCAGTAACTCGATCAAGTACACACCCAACGGCGGCAAGGTCAGCGTGTCAATCGTCGTGGATGAGCATAGCCGCACGGTCAACGTATCGGTGGCGGATAACGGCGTGGGTATCCCCGCCACTGACCTCCCGCATTTATTTGAAAAGTTCTACCGCGTGGCGGACCACAAAAAGATGGCCAAGGGAACCGGGCTGGGCCTGAACCTGGTCAAGCACATTATCGAGACCGTCCACGGCGGCAAAGTCAGCGTCACAAGTGAACTTGGTAAGGGCAGTACGTTCACGTTCAGCCTTCCAATGGCCGACAACGGATAAGGGGAAGTGCTTATCCCGGTTTGTATTCAGGCTCCGGTAAATTGCCGGAGACGAACATTCAGACACGGATCAGTCACGGATCGGGGAGTGTGACTTATGAGCGACAAAATCAAAATTCTCGTGGTGGATGATGAAGCTCACATCCTGCACGTGGTCAGCCTCAAGCTGCGCAATGCGGGCTACGACATCATCACGGCAGAAGACGGTGAGGAAGGCCTTGAATCTGCGATACAGAACAAGCCCGATCTGATCATCACGGATTATCAGATGCCGTTCATGACCGGGTTGGAATTGTGTACCGCCTTGAAGGAAAACGAGGTGACCTGCGCGACACCCGCAATCATGCTCACCGCTAGAGGATTCAGTCTGGCACAGGAGCTTTTGGATAAGACCAACATTGCTGCGGTGTTGAGCAAGCCGTTCAGTCCTCGCGAAGTGTTGTCCAAGGTGGTGGAGCTTATCGGTGGAGATGTGCCCCAGGAGGCAAGTAATCCCTCGTGACCCAGACAGCCGTACCCATCTCGCGTCCCGGATTATCCGACCGCTTGCGTGAGCGGTTTGATGGATTAGGGGTTGCGCTCGTCTCCTTCGAGGCTTCGGGCCGCGCTGTCTTTGCTGACAGGATGACCAGTCTTGAAAAGCTGGTGATTGAGGCCCCCGCCTTCGCCGCCGCTGTGCGGTTGAACTGGCCTGCGCTTTCCGAGACACAAGGCGGTGCGATTTCGATCTGGCCGGGCGTCTGGCTTGCCCCCCTGCCTGGACAGCGTCGCCGCCGGATTGCCGCGGAGAAGTATCAATCACAGATTATCGCCGCGATTCTAATTGGAGGAGAGTTCCTCGAAACCGATCAGCTCCGTCTGGCTTGTGATAACGCGCGCCAGGATGTGCAGGCGACCCTCGCCCGTGTGGATCCGACACGACTTGTCAGTGCGTCGGAGGCTAATCGCCTGGCACTGACGCTTTCGTGGATGCAGAAAGACTCACTCGAAATTGATCGTCGCTGCGGTGAGATTCAGTCCATGAGCACACAGCTCGGAGAAAGCTACGAGGAGCTCAGCCTTCTCTACAAACTTTCAACGAGCATGACGGTCAACCAGGAGCCGCCGCAGTTTCTCACTGACTCTTGCGCTGAGCTTCAAGAAGTTCTGCGGCTGCGCTGGATGGCGCTGCTGCTGACGGATGATGATCCCCGGCTAAATGAGCTTTCGGGACAGGTGTTTACCGCGGGCCCCATTAAACTCTCGGCGGAGCAATGGTCCCCCGTTCGCCGCGAACTCCTCAAACTCAACGCTCACGACGGTGCCGCGATCATCATTGACGATACTGCGACGACTCAAATTCCTGAGCTGTCACAGATTGCCAGCCAGCTTCTGGTTGTCTTCATGCAGCGTGAAGACAAGACTTTTGGCGTGCTGATTGGCGGCGATAAGCTCGGCGGCGAGCACATCTCCAGCGTGGATTCGAAACTCTGTAGCTCGCTGGCGAACAGTCTCTCGATCTTCATCGAAAACCGGATGCTGTTTCAGGACATGGCGGCTATGTTCATGGGCACGCTGCACGCGCTGACCAGCTCAATCGATGCCAAGGACCGATACACACGCGGTCACTCCGAGCGAGTCGCGCTGATGTCGCGTCAGCTTGCCTCAGCGGCAGGCCTCGACCATAACACGGTCGAGCGCGTTTACATCTCCGGCCTGGTTCATGACGTGGGCAAGATCGGCGTACCCGAGGCAGTGCTGACCAAGCCGGGCAAACTCACCGACGAGGAATTCGCCCTCATCAAACTCCACCCCGAAATCGGCGCGCGCATCCTGCGCGACATACGCCAGATGCAGGACTTGATCCCGGGGGTACTGGCGCACCACGAACGGTGGGATGGTCGGGGATATCCAGCAAATCTCAAGGGCAACGATATTCCGTTATTTGGTCGGTTGATCTGCCTGGCCGACTCGTTCGACGCGATGAGCAGCAACCGTACTTACCGGCAAGCATTGTCTCTCCAACAGGTGCTCGCCGAAATCAGTCGATGTGCCGGAGCGCAGTTTGATCCCGATCTTGCGCAGGTCTTTGTCAAACTCGATTTCACGGAGTTTCAGCAGATGCTTCGTGAACATCAGCGGCAGATTACTGGTCAGGAGATCGCAGCATGAAACTCAGCCATGAAGACTATGACCAGCTCACGGTGATGCAGATCAAGGGCGATCTGAACGCGGACGCAACGGATGAGTTTCGGAAAGCGATCAACGCCCGCATCGACGCAAAAATCAGGGATTTTGTGTTTGATGTGGCGGAGATGGAGTTCGTCGATTCCAAGGGGCTCGAAGCACTTCTGTGGGCACAGGAGGTCTGCGGGGAAAAACTAGGCCAGGTCCGACTGGCGGCACCACGGGAAAACGTCGCCAAGATCCTGGAGATCACCCGCCTCAGCCCCCGATTCGACTGTCACGCGGACGTGGATGCAGCAATCAAGAGTCTCAGATAAACGATCCAGGTGAGACATGTTCAACCGAGGCACATCAATCAAGGCTCCTGACGACGGAACATCCGCCAGTGCGGGCGGGGCGTCCACGTCTGTGCGTTCCCGCAACGGGCACGCCGGCGAGGCCAAACCTGTTCGCGTAGGTGATCTGCTCGTGGAGCGAAAGGTCATCACCCCGGAGCAGCTTGCACAGGCGTTGGCGTCTCAGAAAGAACGCGGACACAAGAAACTGCTGGGCGAAGTCATCTGTGAGATGAAGTTCGCCACCGAGGAGCAGGTGTTGGAGGTACTCGCCGGTGCGTATGGCGTGCCATTCGCCCGCGTGTCTCCTAAGATCGCCGATCCAAAAGTTATCGAAATACTTCCTCGTGAAATGCTGGAAAAGCAGTGTGCGCTACCGCTGTTTGTTGTTAACGGCAAGCTCACGGTTGCGGTAAACGAACCAGCAAACGTCTTTCTTCTTGAGGAGATGGAGCGGGTATCGGGCTGTACGATCCAAGTCGTTGCCGCCACCGCTCGTGACATCCTGGCCACGCTTCAGTCCTACCTGCCGAACGCCAACGTCTTTGTTATTGATGAGATTGTTGACGATATTCAGTCACAGGACTTGACGCTTGTTGAGAAGGAAGTCACCGATCTAACAAACCTTGCTGACTCCGCGAGTCACTCGCCGGTTATCAAGCTGGTGAACTTTTTGATTCACGGTGCGGTGCAGGACGGCGCCAGCGATATTCACATTGAGCCTGGTGATGGCGTGCTGCGGGTGCGGTTTCGAGTGGACGGGTCGATGTTTGAAAAAATGAAACCGCCGCATCAAATGCAGCCCGCAGTGGTCAGCCGCATCAAAATCATGGCAGGATTGGATATATCCGAACGTCGTGTGCCGCAGGATGGCGGTATCACGGTCATGCTCAACAAGCGGCCGGTGGATCTGCGCGTCTCGACCATGCCGGGAAAATTCGGCGAAAAAGTCGTGATGCGCATCATTGATAACCGCAACACGCTGACGAGTCTGGAAAAAATCGGGTTTTCCTACACCATGCTCGAAAACTTCCGCCAAGTGCTGCACCAACCAAACGGTGTTGTGCTGGTGACGGGGCCGACAGGCAGCGGTAAGTCCACCACGCTGTACGGCATGCTCAATGAAATACTCGACGACTCACTCAACATTTGCACAGTTGAGGATCCTGTCGAATACAACCTGCCGGGTGTCAACCAGTTCCAGGTGAACGAGAAGGCGGGCTTTACTTTTTCCGGTGCGCTGCGGGCACTGTTGCGTCAGGATCCCGACGTGATCATGGTCGGTGAAATCCGCGACCAGGAAACGGCGAAGATTGCCACACAGGCGGCTCTGACGGGGCACCTTGTGCTCTCCACATTGCATACCAACGATGCCCCTAGTGCGATTACCCGACTCTTTAACATCGGCGTGGAACCCTATCTCGTTGCCGCATCGATTCGAGGGGTGCTGGCGCAACGGCTCCTCCGAAAAGTATGTTCCTCCTGCAAGGAAGCGATGGAAATTACGCCGCAGGTCCGTCGAACTCTCGACAAGATCACGGATGGGGCTGCTCCGATAGAGACGCTTTACAAAGGCGCGGGCTGCTCGAAGTGCAGAAATACGGGCTATGCGGGGCGCATTGGTGTGTTTGAGCTATTTACACCGGACGATGAAGTGCTGGACGCAGTCAGTCGCGGAGCGAGTCTTCAGGAAATACGCCGCCTCGCCCGCGCGGGGGGTTATGTCACGCTTCAACAGGACGGCATCGAAAAGCTCCGTGCGGGAATCACGACGGTCGAAGAACTTTTCAGCGCCACCTCAGTGGGGTGAGGTTACTTGCAAATAGGTTGGCGATTTCCCGTAGAGCCGACGCTCGGAAAGTAGAACCATGGCACGATATACCTATCAAGCCCGTACGAATCACGGCGAACTGACCACCGGTTCGGTACAGGCGGCCTCTCTTGACGAGGCGGGACGCATCGTGCGCGGCGAGGGCAAGTTCATCGTCAAGCTCACCCTAGCTCCCGCCGACTCGTCTGCAAACGAGAACAGTACGACGAATACGTCGAAAGCCAAAGGAAAGATCAAGCGGGCAGAGGTGATTTTTTTCACCCACCAGATGTCGGTCATGATTCAGACGGGAGTACCTCTGTCTGAAGCACTCGACTGCGCGGCGCAGCAGGCTAACAACCCTGCGTTCCGGGCGGTACTTGATGATGTTGCCAAGCACGTACAGGGCGGCGGCGAGTTTTCTGCGGCTCTCCGAAAACACCCCAAGATATTTCCCAACGTCATGATCAGCCTGATTCGCGCTAGCGAAATATCCGGCACGATGGGCACTATGCTCGAACGCATCTCCGGCTACCTGACCAAGGAGCAGGCCACCGCCAAACACATCAAGAGCGCACTGATGTATCCGTGCTTCATGATGACGATGGCAGTAGGCGTCACCATATTTCTGCTCGCTTTTGTGTTGCCGAAGTTTGCCAAGATTTACGAGTCACGAGGTGCGGCACTCCCGGCTCCGACACGGTTTCTGCTCGCCCTGAGCCACGGACTGGTCGCTTACTGGTGGATGTGGCTGGGCGGAGCGATTATCCTCGGCGTCGGCGGTTACTTGTTCGTTAAAAGTTCCAAGGGGCGGCGGGTATTCGACTACCTCAAGCTCAATGCGCCGATTTTCAAACACCTTTTTACAGGTCTTTATGTAAGCCGTGCCTGTCGCACCATGGGCACGATGACGGCTGCGGGCGTTTCCATGCTCGACATGATCGGCATCGTCAAAGAAGTGACCAACAACGTCTATTACCACGACCTGTGGGATAAGGTGGATGAACGGCTGCGCCAAGGCGCTCAACTATCCGAAACGCTGTTTTCCTCAACGCTGATTCCGCGCAGTGTCGCCCAGATGATTTTCAGCGGTGAGAAATCGGGTCGCCTCGGCGTCGTGTTGTCAAAGGTGGCGGAGTTTACGGAGGAAGAGTTTGATCGCGCGGTGAAGACGACGACACAATTCATCGAGCCGGTCATGGTGGGAGCGATGGGCCTGATCATCGGCTTCGTGGCCATCTCTCTGCTTTTGCCGATCTTCAGTGTTGGAAAAGTCGTCGCGGGCAAGTAATTCACCTCGGTGATCCGCGAACCCTGTCGTCGTGTCGTTTGGCGACCGTGCTAACATCCTGCCATGCACGCGCTTCTGATTCCTGTGGGCAGCAGTGGTGATGTTCACCCTTTCGTCGGCCTGGGTATTGCGCTCAAAGCTCGCGGACATCGTGTATCCATCCTGACCAACGGCTACTTCGGCGATCTGGTTCGTCGTGTCGGGCTTGATTTCATCGAGTTAGGTACAGCGGAAGAATTTCTCGCCGTAACACAGAATGCAGATCTTTGGCACCCTACGCGGGGATTCAAAACGGTGGTTGGCACATTCGCCAAAGGCCTGCCACCGATGTATGACGCGATCAAACAACACAGCGTGCCGGGCGAGACCGTGCTGGTCGGCGGCTCGCTGGCCTTAGGTGCGCGGATTGCCCAGGAATCGCTCGGCCTGCCGTTGGCGACGATTCATCTTCAACCGTCAATCATCCGCAGTGTGTATCAGACGCCGCGTATGCCGATGTTTGTCCTGCCGGACTGGATGCCCAAGACGTTGAAGCGTGGCGCATACTGGCTGGTGGATAATTTCGTCGTTGATCCCGCGGTCGGCCCCGCAGTTAATAAGCTGCGAAAAGACGTCGGCCTTGCCCCGGTTCGAGGCATCATGAAGGACTGGTGGCATTCACCGCAGATGTCGATCGGTCTGTTCCCTGCATGGTTTGCCCCACCACAACCAGATTGGCCCCCGTCGTTGAGGCTTACCGGATTTCCGCTGTATGACGAACGCGGTGCGGTCGAAGTACCCGCCAGCCTTGAAGAATTTATTCGCAGCGGCGAGCCTCCTATTGTGTTTACTCCCGGCTCAGCGATGCGGCATGGGCGCACTTTTTTTGAGGCGGCAATCGAGGCGTGTCAACATCTGGGCAGACGCGGCATACTTCTGACGCGCTTTGCGGAACAACTCCCCTCGACTCTGCCTGATAGTGTCCGCTATTACGACTTTGTACCGTTGACCCAACTCCTGCCTCGCGCCGGGGCGCTGGTTTGTCACGGCGGTATCGGCACCATCGCACAGGGACTGGCAGCCGGAATTCCTCAACTCATCATGCCTCTGTCGCACGACCAGCCGGATAATGCGTGGCGGATTAAAAATCTCGGCGTCGGCGATTCAATCAAGCCATCGAAATTTCATGGTCCTGCGGTTGCGGCAAAACTCCGTGTGCTGCTCGAATCGGAAACCATTCGACAAAAATGCCGTTCGGTCGCAGCGCAATTTCAGGGGAGTGATCCGCTTTCACAGACATGTCATCTGATCGAATCACTCCAGTCTGGAATAAAATGCGCAGCAGATACGGCAAATCCAAAACTGCGGAACGCCTGAATTTCACGGATATAATGTGATATTGGACTAAGGAGAACTGCCGTGAAGGCGCTCGTATTGCTATTTACGAACACCCTGCTTGCGGGACTGTTATTGACGCAGAACGGTTGTGAGTCAAAGGCTGTGCAGGGGGGCTTGATCGGTTCAGCGGGTGGTGCTGGGATTGGTGCAATCGTTGGCAACAATGTTCACGGCCAGACCGCCGAGGGCGCCGCGATCGGTGCGGGTATTGGCGCCATCAGCGGCTACATGATCGGCAACGAGATCGATAAAAACCAGACGCGCCAGCGACTCGACCGTCTTGAAGGGCGCAAGACGTTCTCCAATACATATTGAACACGACGGTACCGCCGCCTCAGCACCCAAACGAAAGCAAACGCAACACACGCAAACTCTGTCTGTGTTTTCTCGTTCAGTGCGCCGGTCGCACCACGAGTCGCCAATCCACCGCATTGGTGTCCAGGGCCGCACCTTCCAAAAAGTGTTCGTCGCGAACTGCCAGGTTCAGGAACTTCCATCCCTGATTGGTTTTGAGTGGTCGTCCCTGTGCGTCGAAGAACTGGAATTGATATTGAATGTTAAGCACGCGCTTGCTGATGTTGCGCACAGCTTGTGCCACCCGCATGGGCCGGTCCTCGGTTGTCGGATCAACAATGGTTTTTCCAAAAACCAGCTCCTCATCAAACCCTTCGAGCACGACGCCTCTTGGGTATTGGTCCGCAGAGAGTTTGTCCATGCGCCCCGAAGGCGGTGCTTTAACCGTGTCACAACCGACCGAAGCGATGGTGATCGTTACCAAAAGCAATACAAACATCGATGATAAGTTTCGGTTCACGGCTGGTCCTCGTGAGGTTTGCGGGAAATTGTTAGCGCCACTTCGGCGCATTGTCTTCATTGTCCTATGGTTTTGGGCGACAAAGCGCTTCGCTGGTTGTCGATCTGTTGCCGCAGCGCGATGACGCGCGGACTTTTTGGCTGATAGACGCCGTGATCCATATCAAAGAGTCGCGCATAACCTGTGGTGCCGGAGTAAGGCGATACGAGTGAGTGACCACCTTCAAGAATATGCAGGCCGGGTGTGCCGTATTCGTCCTGTGTCGTCCAGGTGATGCCCTCATCACGGTACAGGCTTTCCAACTCGCCGGGGGTCATGCCGAGGAGAAACCCAGCTCGTTGATAGTCATCGAGTGCTTTGGCGGAGGGGATGCGCACACTGTCGCCGCCAAGAATCCAGGGAAGCTGCACCCCCACGGAAGGTGCGGCGTCATTTCCATAGAAGATGCGGCCGGAGGTCGCCCAGATCGGCGCTACGCCGCCGGACTGGCGGCCCGCCCACGGGTTATAAAGCAGGCGTACGTAGCGGAGTTGCGCAGCTTTACCCGTCGGCGGGGACAGCCCGGTCAGCACGAGTCTCGAAGCGGGCTCCCCTTCCACTTGCACCGTCACCGCCGTAGTTTCTCGGGTGATCATCACGGGTACGACGTACACGCGCTGCGGCAATAACTCGATGTGGCGTGTGTCGGCGTGGGCTCCCGCCTTAAGTAAAGCACCTGCTGCCATGGCTCCGAGTCCGGCAAGCGCAAGCTCCGGACTGCGCTGATCCGCGCCGATCATTGTTGCCCCCGCTCCGCCGACAAGCAGACCGGTTCCCACTACAGCCTTGCCCCGGCGCATGTCTTCGAGGTTGTTCCACCGATGGTCGGTGGCCATTTCATTGAGATCAGCCGCGAGCGGGTATGTGGCGCGTGACAATTCTGTACTCACCCACAACCGTGCCGAGCTGCTTGGGGTAATTGGCTCGAAGGTGGAAATCGAGTTATCCAGACCCGATGCAACTTTCTGCGGCCCCCTGCCGTAATCGACAACAAGGATCGTGTTGTATTGCTCCGACCGGATGACATCGATGACTTGACGCAGGTCTGGTCGAATAGCGATTGCACTGCGGAAATTTTCTTCAGCCTCCTGGATACGGTCCGGATCGCCCGTTTCTTTACCAATCTCATGGGCAGCGATTCCTGTCATGAGAAAACCAAGCGCGAAATTAGTACGAACCTCTTCCGGGTGGTTAAACGCCACCTCGCCATCGGGAGTTTTCTGGATCACTTCAACATTGCTTATCCGGCGGTTATCCGGTGTTTTGATGACTGCCTTAAGCGGAAACAGAGAGTTCAACTCAGCCGCACGGGCGTTATCCCAGCTCCCCTGCATGGCGTAGTGCAGACCGATGTAGTGGAACGCCAGCGCCTGCTCGAAAGGTTCACCTTTCCAGACCTTGAGGTCCTCGTTTATTACGACAGATGCCAGGCCGGCATCTTTATTGATACCCGCCCGACGGAGGATCTGATAGAGATCGTCCCAGGCGCTGCCTATTTGCGGTGCATAGCCGTCGGCAAGCGTCAGGAGTCCCAGCCGCATGCGGTCGAGCGCGTAGTCGCGGCTGGGGTTTTTCGGTGTCCGTGAAGTGAGTGGTTCGCTGCTGCGCGCAATCTTATCTTTCATCGACTGACGCGCAGCTCCGTAGTCAGCGCGATAAACAGCTGCGACAAGAGTGGGTTCGGGTTGGGCGACGCAGGCAGATAACGAGATCGCCAACGTTGCCACAAGCGCGACCACACGTCGGGCGGGATCGCAGAAGGCCTGCAGGCGGCAGAAAATGTGCTGAAGCGAATTCATCAAGTCCTCAATCGATCGCCAACCCACGGGCCTGTCTCTTAAACTCGAACGAATCCGTCCAGACGATCTCGCGTGTCTGGATCGACTCAATGACATACTGCATCGTGTAATAGTCCACTCGGTCGTTGACCAGGCTATGCGATTTTGTTCTCGCAACTCGTGTGCTGGAGCGAAAGGTTGCTTTCATCACGTGTGTGGCGGGTATCTGGGCTGTGGGATCGGTGAAATCACCACGGTATCCGCCCTCACTGGCTAAAAGCTGTCGTTCGGGAGGGATTTGAAACCGGATATTTTTACGTTTGCCCAGCTCTCGGATCGGCAATGCGCCTTGCAGGCGGGCCATCAACATCCACTGCTCGCCCGGCGGAATGGGATCGCTGGTCAGATTCTCAACCTTGTTAATTGTGATGATCGCCAACGGGGAGTCGGGGGTGCGGTCGCGCAGAAAATCACTGGCAGCAAGGCTGGAGACCATCTCCTGCGTAGCAGCATTAAAATCTGCAGATCGGATGATGGTGGACTTTCCCTGGTTCGAACACGCGAAACTGAAAACACACATGGAGAGGATGAGCACCGGGCAAAGACAGCGCCGGATACATCGTTGGCTGCACGAAGAAACGGTCGGAGTAGGTTTCACCGGCTCATCCCTCTGCAAAGGCGGCACGCTCCGTCGCTAGGGCAAGACTGCACCGCCTCTATACACGATTCGCGGGGAATGGATTATTGCTGGCCAAGATCGAAGTGTTCACTGAACACGATCTCGCGCGTAACGAGGTTGGTGAGCTTGAACTCGAAGTAGTACTGCCTGCGGTCAAGGCGATTCATTTCAAAGAAATCTCCTTGGAGGACGTACGTTGTGCGCGGGTCGTAACCCGCCACTCCGCCGCGATCGCTTGGCTGCGAATCCCCGCCGGGAGGCCCGTCTGGTCCCACGATGCGATCGTATTCCGCTTGCATCCGTTGGCGATTTTCCACGATCAGGAAATACTTGCGCATGAGCCTGCTTTGATACAACTGGCCGCGAACTCGATTGCGGAGCTGCTCGAAGTCGCTTGACGGTGTTGCGGTATGGTTGTCGATCGAGCCGAGCTCGAGCACCACCTTGGTAGGCGAGTTGCGAATCTCGTCGATATCGGTGATCTGCTGCGCCAACTGAGCGGCGACGGTGTCGCCAAACTCAAGCATGGCTGGGATGCTGGCGCGATCAGACAACCTGTCCGCGGAGGTCGTGCGGTAGGGATCAATTCGGCCGCCGGTACTGCCGGAGTTTTTCTGGCATCCCGCTAAGGGGATAGCCGCGAGTGCCGCCACCAGTGACATACGTGCGATAACCGCCAACCCTTGAGTCTGTAATCCGGATTTCAACACGAGAAGCCTCCTAAAAGTGGCGATGAGTGCTTGTCGGGGCCGGGTATTCGTGGACGCTCCGTTGGTGCTCCGCGCAGGCCCGACCCCGGGAATGAGAGTAGAACGAAAACTCCCCGGTTTCAATTACACAAGGTTCTGTGAAACAAGGTCCATCCTATCCACTTTTCCGGGAGCAGCAGCCGATTTGCAGCCTATCCTTATGTCATGCAATGCAATATCAACTCACGAGGCAAAGCATTACGGCTGGTCAGCGGCTTGGTGATTACGCTTCTGGGAATTGTTCTGCTGACGTTGTTGATTGCAGGGGTGCTGACGGGGTGGGTATTTTGGACGATCTGCGTGCTGGCTCTGGGGGCAGGGATATTTCAGATATACGAAGGATGGGCGGGGTGGTGTGTCCTTCGTGCGATAGGATTCAAAACGCCTGTTTGAGATGAGATGGCTATGTGGCGGTTACCGCCACTTAACACCGCTGCCGTTTTGAGTCATGAACGACCGGACAGGCGTACGGGTTTAATCCTCTTCAATGCGTAGAGTCTGACTCTGGATCGTGTCAGTGATTGACTTTGTCAGGGTTTGATCCTTGACCTTGAGTCGAATTTCGATCTGTGTCTCCTGAGTGGAATTACGGCCTATGGCCTCGTGCCGCTGCAAGTCATACATCACCTGTGTATTCAATGAGCCGGACTTGAGCTTGATGTCAATTTTGGGACTGCCCGCCTGATTGAGCAATTCTTTTGGAAAAACTTTGGTGACGTCCGGTTCGAGTGAGAGGTTCCCGCGACCAGTCACATTGGCGACGGGGATGCCGGCTATGTCCTCAACCGAGACAAGGGTCTGCTCGAGAGACACGTTGATTTTTCCCAGCTCGTGATTCCACGTATTGCGTGCGGTCCACTTATCTTTGAGTTGTGCCTGCTTTGGTGCGGCGATGATCGTGGCGAGATCACTGGCCGATTCCATAAAATCCAGATTGTTCGGCGGGTCAAATTCTTTCCCGATTTTTCGCTCAATAACTTCCGCCCCACTGGCGCTGAGCACGGAGCCGTCTGCGGCAAGCTCGATCCGTACCGGTACGCCGGCCATCGCCCGAACAAGCTTGTGAATAGTCTCATTTCCACCAGCGGCGCGACGGCTGTCGTTTTCCGTCTTTTCGCCGGCGGCATTCGTGTAGTCGGCACTGATCCAGTCGATGGTCATTACACACGTCGCTCCGCCGTCAGGCTTCACTTTTTCAACCAGCCACGTTACCTCGCTTTTGACTTCGATATGTGTGCCCGCGCTTTGTGAACGGCCTGCTGCTGTGAGAACGATGCGGTTATCACGCATCGTCCATATCTCGTAACGCGATTTTCGTCCCGCCTGAAAATGGGGTTGAAGGTCTGTTGCCTGCTCAACAGCGTTGGCATCCGGAGTATCCGCTGCCGGAGCTAGCACTGCCGGAAACAAGCAGAGAAAAAACGCCGTCACCACAAATAGTTTCTTCATGACACGCCTCAATTTTGCAGTTCGTTCGTATTCTTACGAGTAATCCGATGCGCTACCGCCAGATGCCAATGGGCGGCGGGGAACCCTGCAACAGCATCCATTGAAATTGTGTGATGCGCCAGAGTCCGTCGGGTTGCATCTCCCAGGTAAAAATCCAGTCCGTCACGACTGGAGAGGACGAGCTCTGGCCGCCGAATGTCGTGCGAATGTGGGCAGAGGTGCGTCCAATATTTGGTGTGGATGCTTCTGCCTGTAATCGGCGCGCATCTTGGGCGACGATGGAAAATCGCGGAGTGGCCGAGGCGAGTTCATTAAAAATCTCGTCGGTCGAAAGCCACGGCGATCCATCCGGGCCGAGGAGTTGTGCCCCCGGCGCAACATAACGGCGCAGGCGTGAAAGATCGAGTGGCGCGGTGGATGCGATCATGTCGCGGGTTTGTGCAATGAGCATTTCACGAGTGGTGGTTATCCAAAACGCCAGCAGGACAACCCCGCCAGCCAGTGCCACGGAGACCCCAGCCGCAATTACAACGCGTCGATTTAGTCGGCGAGTTCCTTGAATAAAAAGGATGAGGCCGACCAGAGCAAACATTGTTGCAAGAGTCCCGGGTGCCTCAAACAGGTAGTGTTCAAAAAATGGCGGGTTAGGTAGTGACATAGAGGTGAACGATGATCGACGGGAAAGGATCGGGTGACAAGTACGGATTTCCTCGCGAACTGAAGACCATTTCAAGCGAGTCTTTGAGATGCTCCGATAAAAGCGGTTGGGAGGTCCATGATTACGCCGTCGAACATCCTTCTTGCCAACTTGGCGCAGCTTCGGAAGGTTGAGCCGGAGCTTGCTCAGCGAATATTAGATGCAACTCCCGCGGAGCTGGAGTGGATCCCTTCGCGTGCAGGTCCTCTATCGGCCGTCCTCAAAAGAGATGGAAAAACCTTCACTCTTGCGAGTCGGTTCGACCCGCTGGCGGAGGCAGACAAGCTACTCACCCCTGTCGATTACCAGAAACACGGCGGGATCGTGTTGCTGGGAATGGGGCTTGGCCACCACGTGACACGGGTGGTCCAGCAAATGAGTAAAGATTGCTTGTTGATTATTTTTGAGCCAGATATTTCAGTTCTTCGCGCTGTCCTTGAACGCATCGATTACACCGCATGGTTGGGTAGCGCGAACATTGTTCTTGTCGATGGCGAGATTGACCGAGCGGGGATAGTCAGCCGCGTTGAAAAATACGCCGCGATCATTACTCAGGGGACGATTCTTGTTACGTATCCGGTAACGAGAACGCTGTTCAGCGAGACAATTTCGCGTTTTAGCCAAATCATTACAGACACGTTGTCATACTGTAGAACCACAGTTGCGACATCTCTCGTAAATGGTGCTCGTACAATCGCCAATCTATCGATGAACATCGGTCATTACGCTGCCGGAGCGACTACCGATGAGCTTCATCGTTATGCTGCGGGATTCCCAGCCGTTTGTATCGGAGCCGGGCCAAGCTTGGCGCGCAATGTTCACTTGCTTTCTGACCCGGCGGTTCGTTCCAAAGTGATCGTGATCAGCGCTCAGACAACTCTAAAGCCGTTGTTGGATCGAGGTATTCGGCCGGATTTCGTCACAGCCCTCGACTACCATGAAATCTCTACTCGCTTTTATGAAGGCCTACCGGAGCTGCCGGACGTGACCTTGGTCGCAGAGGCAAAGGTCAACCCGTCGGTTATTGATACCTTTCCCGGCCCGATTCGTTGTACGCAGAATAATTTTCTAGATCGGATCCTGGGAAGTCTGGCTCGGCCACGAGTGCAAATTCGTGGCGGGGCGACGGTGGCCCATCTGTCCTTCTATCTTGCGCAACATCTTGGGTGCGATCCGATCATTCTGATTGGTCAGGATCTGGGATTTTCCGACGGTCTTTATTACTGCCCCGGTACCGCGATCCACGATGTGTGGGCTCCCGAACTTGGAGCGTTCAACACGCTGGAGATGATGGAATGGCAGCGTATCGTTCGCCATCGCAACCACCTTCAAAAAGTGGAGGACATCCATGGCCGGCCCGCTTATTCCGATGAGCAGATGCTCACTTACCTCAAGCAGTTTGAGCGTGATTTCGCAGATGCTCCGCAGACAGTAATCGACGCAACCGAGGGCGGCCTGCCCAAAGACCACACCACCCGCATGGCTCTTGCCGACGCATTGGCGACTTATGCGACCCGGCCAGTGCCTCGCATGTCGCTTCCCGTGCGCGGGCTTGATCCGCAAAAACTGGCAGCAATCCATGATCTGCTCGAGCAACTCATGACAGAGGTTCACGAGCTGCGCCAGCTCACAAAAAAAACCATCCCGATACTCCATCAGATGATTGAACATCAACGCGACATGGAGCGGATGAACAAGCTCTTCCTGGACCTCGATCGCAACAAGAAAAAGGTAGATCGGATGCCGCGGGCGTTTGGGCTGGTGAATGATCTGAACTCAATCGGCGCGTTTAAGCGTGCGCGGGCGGATCGCGCGATACAAAACAGCGGCGGAACCGTGTTTGAAAAACAAACCCGTCAAATTGAGCGTGATCTGGAAAATCTGAATTGGCTTGTTCAGGGTTGTGATGAAGCGATAACGATTTTTCGTAACGCCTTTTCCCGTGTGCAGGCTCAGCGCAAAACTACCGGAAACACTCAGAAGGAAAAATTATCAACACGCGAAACATCGCCGGTGTGATGGCGTAACGAGTGCGTTGGCTGCCGAAAGCACAGTAAGTAACCAGGACAGCCTGAAAGCGTTGAATAGCGGCTTGTCGATGCTGGCAAGCTCAATTGAGGAACAAGGACGTTCAAAATGCCGCGAGTGATTGCTGTCATCCCGACGGATCTGAAGCAGAGCCGCCTCGGCCTGCCTTCGCGGGTGTCGCGCATCGTCGTCGGCCAGCCGGTGGTTCAGCACGTGGTGGAGCGTATTAGCCGTATTGCTTGCATAGAAAAAATCGTGCTGGTACATCCTGAAGGACAACATCCTTCAGAACTGGCGAGCCATCCCAAAATGGTCACACTTTCCGACGCTGGCGGATTGAGCGATCCATACCGCCCGCTTCGTACTGCCGGTCGAAAATGGTCCCTCAATGCCTGGCGTGGCGGACTGGGCGGGTTGACCTGCTATGACGAACTGATGCCAGCCGCGCCGATTCTCAGAGCACTCGAAACCCACGGCGGAGATACCGCACTTCTTGTCGGTGCAGACTGGCTCTTTGTCGATCCCGCTCTTTGCGAGAAGTGTCTGACTTTGCACCTTGAGCATCCCGAGGCTCTCCAATTGACGTTTACTCAGGCCCCCCCGGGCCTGTGCGGACTTGTTCTGGCTAAACCCCTTGTCGAACAATTTGTCGCGACGCCTTCAAGCTATCCGGGCCAGGTCCTTGCGTATGTGCCAAGCCGTCCGCAAGCTGATCCGATCGGCCGGGACGTGTGCGTGCAGATTCCGCCATCGGTACGGAATTGCGGGCTGCGTTTTATAGATGACACGCCGCGCAGCAGCGCGATGATTGATGCCATAGCAGCGCAGCTAGGTCAGGCGTCGATCACCGCCGATGCCGTAGCGGTCACGGATGTTGCCTCAAAGATTTCTGCGACGTGGGCGTCAGTGCCGCAACAGGTGACACTTGAGCTGACGCCACAAAGAGCTGTTGGCGGCAGCATCACCCCGCAACACCATGTCAAAATTGACCGTCCTCCGATTTCAATTGACGAAGCGATCCGCATTGTTAATCAGCTTGGTGATGCAGGAGATGTCGCGTTGACACTTGGCGGTTTAGGAGACGCGTTGCTTTATCCGCACTGGGAGCAAGTAGTCGAAGCTGCCCACCGTGCTGGCGTACTTGGAATTTGCATTGAAACTGATTTGCATGCGGACAAAGCAGATCTTGCACGACTTGTCGAACTTCCGATCGATGTGGTCGCAATTCGATTGAATGCGGATCGCGCAGCGACCTATCAGGCAGTGATGGCCAGCGACCAGTTCGCACAAGTCATTGCGAATCTTCAGTACGTTTACGAGTTGCGCCGTCGCCGGGATGCGACCGCGCCAGGACTGCCATGGCTCGCGCCCCGGATGATTAAGACGGCTGAAACGCTTGATGACATGGAAACCTTTTTTGACAAGTGGATTCACTATCTGGGTCATGCGGTGATCGAGCCGGCAACCAGTGGTTGCGGCCTGATGCCTGAGCAAAGCCCGGTTGCGATGAATCCGCCAAAGCGCCGGCCGTGTCGTCAACTCACCACTCGACTCACGGTGCTTTCTACGGGTCAGGTGGCGCAATGCGATCAGGACTGGCTCGGTCGTGAGTCACGGCGGCGCGACCAACCGCTGGCGGAGTCGTGGAAGTCTTTGCAACAAATTCGCGCCAAGCACGAAGCTGGCGCGTGGGATGAACTCGAACTCTGTGCCGCGTGTCATGAATGGCATCGGCCATAAAGGAGCAGCAGGGGTACAAGACGAGCTGATCGGTTGTGACGCAACGAAGCGTATTGCCGCCAGTTGTGATGTACCCCCTGATACATATGACGACCATCGCTGTCATTATCGCCCGGGCGGGAAGCAAAGGGCTTAGGAACAAAAGCATGCGACCCCTGGCGGGAAAACCGCTGGTTGCATGGACCATCGAGCACGCACTTGGGTCGCGCCGCCCGGATGCCGTCGTGCTCAGTTCGGATGGTGACGACATCCTGGAGGTGGGCCGAAAATATGGAATCGAAACATACAAACGCCCCCCCGAACGCTGCGGTGACAACGCAACCATTGATGATGGGGCACGCCACGGCGTTGAGTGCTGGGAAGCGAAACACGGCAAAACGGCACAGTATGTTGCGATTCTATACGGCAATGTTCCATTACGACCTGCGGACCTGACCGATCGCGCGATGACCAAACTTATCGAGACCGAAGCGGACAGCGTGCAGACGGTGTACCCCGTTGGCAAGATGCATCCGTTATGGATGCGTAAGCTCACCGGTCCATTTGGAGATGTGCTGGAGAATTACCAGCCGAATGAAATATTCCGCCGCCAGGATCTCCCTCCTGTGTATATGCTCAACAGCGGAGTACTTGCGGTAACACGGCAGAATTTGTTCAACGTTGATCCTGCGCACCCGCATAACTTTCTTGGTGCCGATCGGCGTGCGATCGTGACTCGGCCGGAGGATGTCGTGGACGTGGACGACGAGTTGGACTTGATCATTGCAGAAGGGATCGTGGCTCTGCGGTCGCGTCAGGAACGAAGCGGATAAACAAGCCGTCGTACTGTTGCTTGAAAAGCCGAGCTTGAGTCGGCGATAAGGATTGAACCGCGTCATCCTGAAAGAACTACATGCCCAGAAAGAGGCATATTGTTGTTGTTACGGGTACACGTGCCGAGTTTGGGCTGCTCGCGCCGGTTATGCGGGCAATCAGAAACCATCCGCGGCTGCGACTGAGCATCGTCGCCATGGGCACCCATCTGACAACAGGCACGGTTGCAGACATTCTTGCCGCTGGTTTTAAGATTGCGGCAAAAGTCCCGATGCAACGGCGTGGAGTAACCGGCCGCCCGGCGGATGTCGCTGCGTTAGGGCGCGGAATCGTCGGCTTGGGCAAAGTCTTCGAGAAGCTGCGACCTGACGTGGTGCTTGTGCTGGGAGATCGTATCGAAGCGTTCGCGGCAGCAACCGCAGCGAGCGTTGGTGGAATATGCGTTGCCCATATCCATGGCGGCGATCGTGCTGAAGGGGTTGCAGACGAAGCGATGCGACACGCCATTTCCAAACTATCACACATACATTTCCCTGCGACCATCCAAAGTCGTGAACGGCTGATTCGGATGGGTGAGCAGCCAGCCAAGGTATTCATGGTCGGGTCGCCGGCGATTGATGGATTGAAATCAATCAAGCCCACCTCGATTCGCGGGCTGCACGGAATTCTCCTGCAACATCCCATCGGAGCGAGCAACGCAACCGAAGAGTCCTGGATGTGCGAGACGATCAGTGCAACTATTTCCGAGCTTCGCGGTCATTTTCTGCCCATCGCACCCAACAGCGATCCGGGTAGTGACGGCATTCGCCGCGCCATGCGTAGTGTCTGGAAGCGCAACTCCGGCATTGATCAGATTCATTTACCGCGAGCGGAATTTCTCACATGGCTGAAGGCTTCAAGCGTAATTATTGGTAACTCATCCGCAGGATTGATCGAGGCGGCAGCTTTGGGAATTCCCTGTGTCAATATTGGTCCGCGGCAGAACGGGCGTGAAAAACCCGCAAACGTAGTGGACTGTGAGTATGGTCAAGCCAACGTCGCAGCCGCAATACGCCGGGCATTGAAACTTGACCTTAGAAAAATGAAACATCCCTACGGCGACGGTCGATCGGGTCAGCGCATCGCACAACTGCTCGCGAAGCCGTCGCTGACGAAAGGCCCCCTGCGGAAGCTGAACTCATATTGACATAAACAAGATGAGGACTGCCCGGCTTGTGGTTACGCTTCCAGATTCAGCCACTTGATTTCCTGCGATGTTAGCTGGACGTTCAATGCTCGGAGCGAGCTGATGGTTTCGCCGATCGTACGCGGCCCGATGAGCGGGAATGTCGGGAACGGCTGATGCAGCACATAGGCAAGAGCAATGTTGATCGGCTCGACACCTTTCTTCTTCGCCAGCTCAATTGCCCGGTCACGACGCTGGAAATTGTCTTCACTGAACCAGCAGCGGACGACTTCCGCGTCACCGGTGTAATCGCGGGAGATGTGGGGAAGAAAGAAACCTCTTGCCTGGCTTGACCAGGGCATCAAGGCAAGTTGCGTTTTCTCAAACCATGCGCGCGATGCAGGATCGGATGTTCCGACACAACCGTCCCAGACGGGATCGATCATTCGTGCGAGGCTGAAGTTGTTGCTCACCGCCGCGAAGCCGGTCAACCCTTTGGCCTTGGCGTAGTCGTTGGCAGCCTGTACCCGTTCAAGTGTCCAGTTGCTTCCGCCGAATGCACGTATTCGTCCCGCTTTTTTGTGTTCATTGAGCACGTCAACAAACTCTCCCACGGGGATGTCCACGTTATCGCGATGGAGCATATACACGTCAACGTAGTTGGTTTGCATCCGATCTAGACTTATTGCGAGCTGTTCGGTGATGTGCTTGGGTGTGCAGTGCGGTGTGTGAGCACCTTTCCCGAGGATAACGACCTGCTCACGCACGCCGCGCGACTGAATCCACGCGCCCAAATTCTTTTCCAGCTCACCGCCAGCATAGATGTATGCGGTATCAAAGGCGTTGCCGCCACGTTCAAAATAGTCATCAAACATGACGGTGGCGTGCGGATAGAAGGTTTGGTTATCAACGCCCAGGAGCAGCCGCGAAACCGGTTTGTCCACCCCCGGCAGCCGGCCATAAGTCATGGAAGCGCTGTTGCTCTTTTTCAATGTGCGGCCAGACACCGTCCGCGATGAGGCGCCACGTTTCTCCGCGTCATAGACAACGCCGACCCGTGCGCGCCAGGTGTCAAGAGCACGCATATTTCCCAGCGAGTCGTCCCACGTCATGGCTGGTGAAGGTGGCTGAGTTTTGCCCTGTGCCACAGCATCACCAACGACATCCGCTTCAAGCGCATAGGCGGTGACGTCGGCCTTGATGACGACATCCTCCGTTCCTTTGCCGTAGCGTGTGACGTGGAGATGATAGTCGCCCCCCGAACCGCGATCAGCAGTCCATGGCGAGGGAACGAAAATCGAGCCGGATGTGCCAAAGATACGAACGCTGTTATCAAGGTTCAGGCCGACACCTGTTGCGACCTGGGCGACAATCTGATTGGGAAAGGTAAGCGTAGCTGCAGCGTATTCGTCTACACCTGTGGATGCGAGTTTCCCCGAAGCTTTGATATCAATCGGTTCGGCAAAGTCTCTGCCCAGTACTACACCGGCGACGAGCCTCGACATTGAAATGGGGTAACAGCCGACATCCATGATGCCCCCGCCAGCCAGCGCGTTGCTCCAGATTCGGCTTTCTGCATGGAATCCCGCAGAAAAGCCGAAGGTTGCGTGGATCATCCGCACTTCTCCGATTGCTTTGCTCTTGAGCAATTCGACAAGCCTCTGCGTCTGTGGGTGGCAGCGATACATGAACGCTTCCATCAGAAAGACGTTATTTGCCCGGGCGGCTTCGATCATCGCCATCGTCTCGGCGGCGTTCAGACCGATTGGTTTTTCGCAGAGAATGTGTTTCTTCGCCTCGGCAGCGAGAATCGTCCACTGCGCATGCATGGGATGTGGCGGTGCGATGTAAATCGCCTGGACCTGTGGGTCAGCCAGTAGAGCTTCATAGGACCCGTGGGCGCGTGGAACATTAAATTCCTTGGCAAACTTATCAGCCGCCTCCTGCGTCCGGCTGGCGACCGCCACCAGTTTTCCTGTACGCGAATGAACCAGTCCCCTGGCAAACGCCTTGGCGATAGCGCCGGTGCTGAGAATTCCCCAGGCGAGCGATGAAGGCATGACTAAAAATCCTTGTAGGTGAAGTAAAAGTGGCCAGAGCGTATCGGCAGACTTCCATGCTATCAACGTGCGGCGTTGTGAGTTCGGTCAATGGTTGTTCTGTAGGCGTGGATTGTGTCGCCGATCGTAGATCCCCCATAGATCCTGCCCATCAGGGCGGGCTGTGTGTCGAACCATCGTACATATACGACACCTCACGGCATCGTGTGACGAAAAAAACACGGCTTCACACGGGTGATGATCTGGGATGCTGTACAGGTGGATATAATTTGACATCTCGGATGAAGGGATTTCGTCCGGTTATTTGCGAGCACGTTATGGCCACGCCCCCCATGTCTGACACTACGACCGAAGGGGTTCGCGTCGGTGCCACTGCGTTTTACCTGCCGGAAGAATCTGATCCACAACAAGATCGTTATGTTTTTGGTTATCGCGTGGTCATTGTTAATCAGGGACAGGAATCGGTTCAGTTGGTTTCCCGTCATTGGATCATCATCGATGCCGACGGCCATCGCGAGGAGGTCAAAGGTGCTGGCGTGGTGGGGCAAACGCCCACGCTTGAGCCGGGACAGGGATTCAAATACACAAGTTTCTGTCCGCTGAGTACGGAATGGGGCAGTATGGAGGGCACTTATCAGATGCGTCGTGCTGATGGAAAATTGTTCGAGGCACGAATTGGTCGGTTTTTTCTGGCACGGCGGGTTGCGGTCCCCGATGCTGCGCCATAAATCAGCAGCAGATGGAGCACACTTCCGCCCCCATCGCTCCGTTGTCTGGCGTTACTACTCCTTGTGAACTTTCAATGGCCTATTGCCCACGCCACGTCTGCAGCTTGCCGGCTTTCTCGTACATCATGAACCCGAAATAGTCGCACGCCGGCAGTGACTCCTATTGCGGTCGTAGCGCACGTCGCACCGATCAGTTCATCCGGTGCGGGTTGCCGCACGGTTTGGCCGTCCTGAATCTGACAGATCGAACCCATGAAACGCTTTCTGCTCGTGCCCAGCAATAAGGCATAACCCAGATCGACGAACCGGTGGAGATTTCGCAGCAGCGAAAGGTTATGTTCCCGAGTTTTTCCAAAACCGATTCCAGGATCGAGCACGATACCTTCTCGCGGGATACCGGCCTGTTGCGCAATGTCAGCACGGCAGCGCAGAAAAGACAATACCTCGCTGACGACATCGACATAGGTTGGATTTACCTGCATCGTGGCTGGGGTTCCCTGCATGTGCATGAGGACGATTGGCACTCGCCGTTCCGCCGCAAGGGTGAATATGCCTTCGTCATCTCGACCTGCGGAAATGTCATTGATCATGTCTGCACCAGCGTCGAGTGCGGCTCGCGCAACGTCGGTTAAGGTAGTATCGACGCTGACAATTACATTGGGCGGCAGAGCACGAATGACATCAACGATTCGCTTCTTCTGCTCAGAGGCGCTGACACGCTGCGAGCCCGGCCGCGTCGATTCACCGCCCACATCAATAAGATCAGCCCCGTCGGACAGCATTTGTCGTGCATGTTTGACGGCCAAGTCAGTGGTTGTGTGATGGCCGCCGTCACTGAAGCTGTCGGGTGTGACATTGAGGATACCCATGATCCGTGGGCGCGAGAGGTCAAGTGATGTGCCATCAGCCAGCGGGAGGATCATGAGGACATTATGCCGTCCCCGGTCGTGACAGGTCTTGATCAGAGGTAGAATTTCCTTGTGACTCCATCCTCTGCCGTGATTCGCCACCACCCGCGACGCCATGCAGCAGTCCGCACGGATGAATATATCTATTCGCAACTCATTCCCTACCTGGGGAACAAACGGAAACTACTCCCGTTGATTGCGGACGCCTTGGTTTATACGGGTTTGAATCGCGGCACAGTGGTGGACCTTTTCACCGGCAGCACAGTGGTGGCGAGACTAGCCAAGACGCTTGGTCATCGTGTGATCGCTAATGACTGGGAGCCGTATTCCGCAACGATTGCGAGAGCGACCGTATCGCTCAACGCTCCTCCGCCATTTGTCGGACTTGGTGGGGTTGACGCCGCTTTTAGAGCGATCAATAGCGTTGAACCGCGAGATGGTTACATCGCGACGCATTTATGTCCGCGCGATGACGACAAGCCGGACCCCTCGCGGGAACGGATGTTCTTCACTCGCGCCAATGGCAGGCAAATCGATGCCGCAAGGGAGTTGATCGATCATTGGGAATCTACGGAGAAGGTCACACCAGCGGAGCGGGCATATCTGTTAAGCGCGTTGCTTTATGCTGTCAGTTATGTGAGCAATACGTCTGGTGTTTTCAAGGGATTTCATCACGGCTGGGGCGGCAAGACGAGAACGGCTCTATATCGCATTCTGAGTCCGTTGACCCTGCGTCCGCCAGCAACACACGATAACGGTCAGGATAATCGCGCGGAACAACTCGACGCCGCCATGCTGATCGGCAACCTGAAAACCGATCCGGCCCATACAGCTGTTTATCTCGACCCCCCCTACAACCAGCACCCCTACGGAAGTAACTATCACGTACTAAATACGGTTGTGCTCAATGACGCCCCGCCAGTGTCGCCGACCATTACGGCTTCCGCACGTGGACGGGGTCGTCCCAATGCGCGGGATAAGTCGGCGATTCGTACTGACTGGCGAACTCAGCGGCGCAGCGCGTTTAACCACGCGGCTACAGCACCCGTGGCGTTGGCGCGCCTCATCGAAGCCATAGATGCAAGATGGATCATGCTTTCATACAGCACCGACGGCAACATCCCGCTTCGCGAGGTGCTGCGACCGCTCGCCCAGCGCGGCAAGCTCAAGGTATTCACGCGAAAATACAAGCGTTACCGTGTCAGCTCGCCGCGCATGTCTTCAAAATCGCACAATGTCGAATTCGTTGTTGTGACGGATACTGCTGCCCGGCCACAAACCCGATCCGTCGAAAAATTGGCGGAGCAAATCGAATCGGAAGAGCGGCGATTTTGGCGCGGATGATCCTTGCGGCATCGCATCTTTACACAGGAATATCAAAGCCAGCTCCTATAATGAAGACCATGAAAAGCGACGTTCGTAGTCGCAGAACCATTAAGTGTGCGACAACAGCTTTGCTGCTGTTGCTCACGACGTTGTTGTTTGGCGCCAACGAAGCCCCAACCACCGCTGGACGTGCCGCGTCCGACGAGATGACGTCGCAGCCATCTTCCGCCGTAACACCTCCCGGCCCTATAGCCACCCCGGCAGGCCCGCTCTCAAACCTGATCCGCAGCGGTTCCAAGGTTGCGATCTTGCGCGTTGATGGCCTGATCTATGACTTCACCCTGGAAAGCCTCAAGCGTCGTGTTGACCGCGCTGTCGCGGGCGGTGCGACGGTGATCGTGTTTGAAATCGATAGCTACGGCGGTGTCGTGACCAGTGCTCTCGACATTTCCAAGTACATCAAAACGATCCCGGTTCCGACCATTGCGTGGATCAACCCCAAGGCTTATTCCGCGGGCATCCTCATCGCCTCATCGTGCAATGCCATTGTGATGTCATCGTCGGCTGCGGCAGGCGATTGTGCGCCGATCGTGCCGGGACAGAATCTCTCCCCTACGGAACGAGCTAAAGCGCTGTCTCCGATCCTTGCAGAATTCCGCGACAACGCGGTCCACGGCAATTATGACTACACCGTGTTTCACGCCATGTGTGAGCTTGGAGTCCAGCTGTACGAAATTGAGCACAAGGCTACCAACGAGCGGCGGATTGTGAATCAGGCGGATTATGAAGTGATGGTGCGTGGCGCGACGCCGGATCAATTTCGCGGAACAGGGATCAATCCTCCTGTACCAAGTACGACCGCCCCCCCATCCCCCCTGCCCGCACTCACGCCGGGTAACGCTGCCTCGCAGCCGGTTCCTGTGCCGACTCCCGGCGCGCCGGACCCCGCTGCGACGCTTGGTGATGCAGGGACGCGTACCGAGGAAAACTTCAACCCTGACGATCAAGGAGGCTGGACACTGGTGCGGCAAATCCATGATGGCCGATCGCTGCTGACACTTTCACAAGGGGAGGCTACCGCTCTGGGGATTTCACGAGGTGTCGTTCAGAACGAACAGGATCTGCAAAACCTGCTCAGCGCGTCGAGCATCACGCGAATTGATCTTTATTGGGTTGAAGGCGCCGCCTACTGGCTGACACGCCCGTGGATGCGGGCAATTCTGGTGTCGATCGTGTTGTTGGGAGCGTACTTCGAAGCACATTCACCGGGCTTTGGTGTCGGAGGAATTGCTGCTGGTATCGCCCTGCTTCTTCTGATCGTCTCTCCCTACCTCATCGGGTTGGCTGCTGTCTGGCACTTGATTCTCTTTGGTCTTGGGTTGTTGCTGCTGCTGGTGGAGATTTTCCTGATCCCCGGATTTGGTGTGGTGGGTATCGCGGGCATCGTGATGATGTTTGTCGGGCTGGTGCTTGCCATTGTACCGACATCGGGCTCGGGTCCGCTGAGTCTCCCGCCTCCGGAGATGTGGAAACAACTCCAGCTTTCGTTGATCTGGATGCTCGTCGCGGTACTCTTTAGCGGCATCGGGTTTTTTTATATCACGAAATACTTTGGTCACCTCCCGCTGGTTGATCGGATCGTGCTGACACACAGACCGGGTACAGGCGGAGCTATCGCGCGCGAGCTGCCGGTGGGCGGTGACGAGGTGATTGGGTTCGGGAAAATTGTCGTCGGCAATTCCGGTCGGGCACTCTCACAACTTCGCCCCAGCGGACGTGCGGAGATTGATGGCCAGGTGGTCGATGTGGTTACACCCGGCGTATGGATCGAACCCGGAGCGCCGATCAAAGTCGTTGAAGTCGCAGGCAATCGTATCGTGGTAGAGCGAACGTAAGGCTTGACAGGCTTGCCCGCGCGCCGCTGAAACCAAATCACCTAGCTGTTGTTGTGTCGCGGTGAATCAGTGTGCCAAGTCCAGTTCCGGCTGAGGCGGATCGATCTTGAGCAGTTCGACGTCGAAGACGAGAACAGCATTGGGGCCGATGTCCTCGCCAGCACCATCTTCTTTATAAGCGAGTTCAGGGGGAATCCACAGGCGATACTTGCCCCCTTCTTTCATGAGTTGCAGGCCTTCAGACCAGCCTTGAATCACGCCGCGCCCACCAGTGGGATCAAGACTGAATGTCGCAGGCCCCCGCCCTTCCGAGGAATCAAAAACCTTTCCGTCGAGCAGTGCGCCGGTGTAATGGACGGTGACGGTACTCTTGGCGTCGGGCGATTTGCCCTTTCCTTCCTGGAGAATTTTGTACTGCAGGCCGGACTTGGTCGTGACGACCCCTTCCGCGGTCTTGTTTTTTGCGAGGAAAGCTTCGCCCTCTGCTTTATTCTTGGGGGCAAGCACTTTGTTACGTTCAGCGATTTCACGTGCTTTGGCCATCTGCTTTTCGATCATTTCACGTTGCAGTGCGGCCATCGTCTCTTGAATCTGTTGCGGAGTCAGAGCGAGCTTGTTGGCTTTTAGTCCGTCCGTCAGGCCGCGGTTGAACGCATCCTGATCGACAGAGATCGGAGCATTTTTAAGCTCATTGCCGATCTGCACACCAAAAAAATAACTGGCGCGCTGTGCTACGGATTCCAGGCCAGCCGGATAAGTCGTCGCAGCGGGAGCCTCGGCGGCAGCAGGTTGTGTTGCGGCAGGCTGTGCGAATGCAACGCTGGTCGTGATCAACAAAGCCAGCGCGATAAAAAACGCAAAACTTTTCATGAGGTCTCCTTGGAGCAAAATTAGTTACCGCGGAACGCGGCCTGAGGCGGAATGATAGCACAGCCGTTGACTGATACGACTGCGAGGTTCCTCCAGCTCACGCGGCAAGACAACCAAGCACCCGATAAAGTGCGGTTTACTTATAAATTAACTATTAACCTGTTGTTGGCTGTGTGTTCAAGTGGTATCAAACAGGTCGTCAGCTTTGGGAATGGTCAGCTCAAACCGTGCTCCTTCGCCGGGCTTGCTGGTGACGGTGATGGAGCCGCCCGCGTTACGCACCAGATCGCGGCAGATGCAGAGTCCCAGGCCGGTGCCCTTTCTTTCCGCGGGGTCTGCGTGAGGTCGATGAGTGACGAACGGCTCAAACAATCGCTTCATGATGGATTCGGGAATGCCCGGGCCGGTGTCAGCTACGACGATTCGTACAAGGTTGGCTTCAACACATGCGGTAACCGTAAGACGCCCGCCCGTTCGACGCATGGCCTGCTTCGCGTTCAGAAAAAGATTGAGCAACACCTGCTGTAGATTGAGCGGCGACATCGCCACTTGTACGTCAGGAGAATCGACAACCAACGCAATGCCGTCTTTTTTGGGATCACGCGCCAGGCAGCCAATGGCTTCATCGATGACTTGTCGAACCCTCGCTGCATGCTTTTGGTCCGCTTCGCGGGCAAAGCCCAGAAGCGAAGCACTGATGTGGGCTGCACGCTCCGCCCCCGCAAGTGCTTTTTCAACAGCCTTTTTCATGAGCAGGGAATCGTCAGGCTTGGCGAGCGAGAGTTGCGCGTAGCTGATGATCGGCGTGAGTATGTTGTTGTATTCGTGTGCAATGATCGAGGCGATTGTTCCCAGTGTCGCAAGGCGGTGGGAATGGGTCAGCCCCTCACGAACCTGCTGAAACTGAACTTCCAACTGCTCGAAGTGCTTGAGAAGTTGCTCGACACGAGCCAGGTCGTCAGGATGGTGTACCTCGTGCTCAACGATGGAATCGTGTGGTTTCGACTTCATTGATAGAAATATCGGAAGTCACAGGTGTCTGGCTTGACGGAAGCCGACAGCAACACAGAATGACGCAAACAAAGCTAATCATGCGTGTTATGAAAGTCCAATAATTGAAAATGAACAACGGTCACGCATTAAGAAAACGATGTTCACTTTAATTCTACTGGCCATCGCCCCAATTTATTTTATGAGAAGTGTTTTAGCGGCCCGTACTACTCAACTTTCCTTTTGAGACTAAGGCAGCGGCTATTGGGTGTTCCACGTGGAACGCGAGAAATAGGGTTAGTTTTTCTGACCCGGCTTGACGGCGCCGCATTCCGGGCAACGATCTTTTTTTGAAGATCGGAGGTCATATCCGCACGCACCGCAACGCCCCTGCCGTTGCAGGCGCAAAGCCCGACGTGAATCGGCTGGGAACACTGAATGACATTCCGGACAACAGGCGGGGCGTGAACCTTGAAGGTCAAACCCGCAGTTTCTGCAGCGCAATCTTCTTCCGGAGCTTCCGCGAGAAAAATCAAACACCACGGTTGCAATCCAAACGACAACAATCAGCATTGCGCCTATGGCAGCCATAAACACAAAGTGGGGAAATATTCCCGAAGTCATAACTGTGCCAATTGCTTTGTTGTCCAGTTTTATCGTACGGAAGAAGAATAGCAATGGTGATCTGTTTGCAAAAAGTTTCCATCGTTTCACGTGGAACATCTTGAAGGTCGAGTGAATCGCGGATAGGCTTGAGCTGAACACGGAGGTTCACATGGCGGAAACAAAATCTCGTCCACCTCGGCTTGGAAAAGGGCTTAGCAGTCTGATGGGGAGGGCGGTTGAGGTCGCCTTGCCTGCAAAAGAATTGTCGGCCGCAACAAAGCCAGGAGACGCGCCAGGCGTGTCGGCTATTACGGGTACCAATCATCTTGTCGCTCAGCAGCCCCCTGCCGTTGACCGGCGAGACGGATTGGTGGATTTACCCATCGAATCCATTCAACCCAACCCCCACCAACCGCGTCAACATTTTGACGAGGGATCTCTCCAGCAACTTGCTGCATCTATCCGTTCTGCCGGAGTAATGCAGCCTGTGATTGTCCGCCCTGTTAGGGGTGTGACTCAGGAGGGGGCGGAACGATACGAACTGGTTGCTGGCGAGCGACGATGGCGGGCAGCCCAAGTTGTTGGCCTGTCTTTTCTGCCAGCGATTATTCGACAGCTCGACGATCTTCAGCTCTCTGAATGGGCGATCATCGAAAATCTTCAACGCGAAGATTTGAATCCAATCGATAGGGCAGAGGCTTTTCAACGGCTTATACAACAATTCAATCTTACCCACGAAGATATCGCAGCTAGGGTTGGATTAGATCGATCGTCAATATCTAACAATCTGAGATTACTTAACTTAACAAAAGAAGTGTGTGGTCTTGTTAGAGCTGGAAAATTATCAGCCGGCCAGGCAAAGGCGCTGGTAGGGGTCTCTAATCCTCAGCAGCAGGCTGGCTTGGCTCATCGAGCGGTGAAGCAGGAGTGGTCGGTGCGACAACTGGAGCAAGCTGTCCGAATGCTGTCAGGAGCAACAACGCCAGACCCTCCATCGGGGGATGATAAAAACAAAACAAATCGTCTTTCCGCTCACTTGGCGGACCTTGAACAGCAGATCGGAAGGCAACTTTCAACCAAAGCCAGGATACGTCCGGGACGAAAAAAGGGTACGGGCAGCCTGACAATCGAGTTTTATTCAATCGATCAGTTCGATTCACTGTTATCAAAGCTAGGAATAGAAACCGAATAGTTGATTGTATTTTTAATCAACTTTTAGTTGTGGTTGTTGGTTCAACGGGGGTGTGATATGGCTTTGAGTGGCGGCAGGAGCGGGGGCTGCGGAATGCGGTTGGTTATATCTCTGTCACTCTGTGCGTAGTCTTTGCGTGTTCTGTGGGGTGACATGGAATAGAATCACGTTCTGCGGAGTGAGGCTTGGTCAGCGGTGAGGCACTGTTCCACAGAGATTCACACGAAAGCAATGACTGAACCTTATCTCGACATACGTACTGCCGATGGTCGGACACTCAGGAAACCTCTGGGTGACAAGCCGCTCACCATTGGTCGGCATCCCGACAACGCGCTGAACATCGCCGAAGACACCGCCAGCCGCTTTCACTGCGTCATTGAAAAAATCCCATCCGGCTACCGCGTGCGCGATCTCAAATCCCGCAACGGCATCAAACTTAATAACCAGAAGATAGAAACCGCATCACTTAAAAACGGCGACACCCTATCAATCGGTAAGACAATCTTTCGCTTTGTTTTTGACAATCCTGCGGAAGCGGTCAACAAGCCAGCCAAGCCCGTTCCGCCGCCGCGTTCGTCAAAGTCCACGCCGAGCAGGCCAACTGCTCATGCTGTGAACCCAGTCATTCCTCACGAAGAAGAGGAGGCCCCAATCGCGATGCGCGCTGACCCAGAGGAGGCGGTGCAGCCTGTCGAACCCATTGTGCTTGAGCCGGTTGAGGATGATGAAGGCGAGAGCGGCTCATCGAATGAGGATTCTTTAGCAGCGCTGCGCAAATTTGCAGCGCAGGGTGAGGGTGAAAATCTGTCCGAACATGATCTGATCCTGGCAAACTCCCGCGGCGAGACGGTTCACGCTGCCATGGGGAAAGAAGGGGATGAAGCCCGTGAAAGTCAGGAGGGCGTGCGCATCATGCGATTGCTGCTGCTTTCCTGTGCTCGTACGCGCGCAACCGATCTGCATGTTGAGCCCAAAGCCAGCGACTACATCGTCCGGCTGCGTATTGATGGCACGATGGTTGAAGCGATGCATCTGGACCGCCGCACCGCTCAGCGTCTAGTTGGCGTGACGAAGGTTCTCAGTGACATCGATATTTCGCAGCGCGCAATTGTTCAGGAGGGGCACTTTTCCGTGCAATTAGCGGGGCGGCGAATCGACTACCGCGTCAGTTTCACACCCAGCGTGCACGGTCAAAAACTGGTTATTCGTGTTCTCGATCTGGCTAATGCGCCGCGCTATCTCACCGATCTGCAGATGCCCGAATGGATGAGTAACCAGGTCAGGCGCGTTTCGAAGCAGGATGCGGGCATGATTCTCGTGACCGGACCAACCGGCTCGGGCAAGACGACGACGCTGTACACCGTGCTGCGCGACATCGACGTCAATCAACGTAACGTCGTGACGATTGAAGATCCCGTTGAATACCAGCTCCCGGGTGTGACGCAGATTCCTGTCGATGCGCACAAAGGCAATAACTTTGCGCAGCTTCTGCGTTCGATTCTTCGTCAGGATCCAGACGTAATTCTCCTGGGCGAAATTCGTGATAAAGAAACAGCCATGACCGCCATGCAGGCTGCCATGACAGGCCACCTTGTCCTCTCAACGGTTCACGCCAAGGACACGATCGGCACGATCTTTCGCCTCCTCGATCTGGGAATTGAACCGTACCTGGTTGCATCAGCATTGAACCTTGTCATCGCCCAGCGACTGGTGCGCGTTCTTTGCCCGCATTGCAAAGTGGAAAAGAAGCCGACTCCGCAGCAGCAGATGCGCATGGGTAAAGCCATCGAGGGCATGACTCGGATTTATATTCCTGCGGGTTGTTCCAAATGTATGGGAACGGGCTACGCCGGCCGCCGTGCGATTTTTGAACTACTCCATGTCACAGATGAAATCCGTGACCTGATCCTCAAGTCCCCGACGATCACTGCTATCCGCGACTCCCTCAAGATGGAAGTATTTACATCTCTCCAGCACAACGGCTATAAACTCGTAGCGGAAGGCATCGCCTCTATGGAAGAGATCGAGCGCGTGACGGGAACCGAATAACCGTGGAAACTGGTGGGGGCGAATGAGTCTGCCTACCTGGGTTCCTGCTGACTCAGACAGTGAAAAGCTCCGAGTCCGACCACCAACGACTCGGCTCGTATTCCAATCACACGATGTTTTGGCATTGCCTGCTGAAGAATATCAAGAGCTTTGTCGTCGGTTGGCTGGCCAAAAATGGGTACGAACACCCCGCCATTGGCGATAAGAAAATTCGCGTAGCTTGCCGGCACCGGGTTTAGTCCGCCGGGTCCGAAGCGGTCAGCAGGAAACTGGTAGAGAATCGGATCAGGCACCGGCAGGTCGATGACTGTCAGTTTTTTCCCGTTCTGATCACGAGCGTTGCGTAGTGCTCGCCGATTTCTATTCAGAATTTCAAAATCGGGATGGTTGCTGGGCGCGTGAATGCTTACGATTGTTTCCGCGTTGATGAATCGCGCGATGTCATCAATGTGACCGTCGGTGTCGTCGCCGATGATGCCGCCGGGCAGCCAGAGGACATGGTGGGTGCCCAGTGCTTCGTGAACCTCATCTATGATTGCTTCCCGTGAAAGATGGGGGTTACGGTTTTTATTCAGCAGGCACTGTTCGGTAGTCATGACAGTGCCGCAGCCGTTAACCTCGATCGATCCACCTTCGAGTACGAGGTCGTGAATCCACAAAGGCACTCCCAGATGTTTGGCGAGGTACTGTGGTACCAGATCGTCGAGAGTGCGATCTTCGTACTTGCCGCCCCAACCGTTGAATCGAAAATCATGGGCAGCTTTTGGTGCGCCGGAGACATTGACAGATGATTTTCCGCGAGCAGCCGTCTCCGTACTTTGTGTGTGATCAGACTTGACTACGAAAATCGGTCCGTAATCTCGAATCCATGAATCGTTGGTTTTGATGCCGAGTCCCTGTGTTGTCGCAACGTCAACATAAGGCTTCATCGCTTCCATCAACTCAGCAAATTGTTTCTGCGCTGCTGGTAAGCAGCCCGGCCAGGTTTCCTCATTATGAGGAGGAGTTAGCCAGATACGGGTCGTCGGCTCCCACTCTGCGGGCATGCGGTAACCCAACTCGCGGGCGGAGGCGGCAGGGCGGGGAAGTTTCACAGCAAAGGGCGTTAATGGGTGAGACATAAGGTCACTTTAAAGCACGGTGTAAGAAAATACTGAATCCAGTTATCTCGCTGGCTTATTAATCTGTGATGAGTTTACGAGACGAAAAACACCTGCAGGTTGATTTCTGTCTTGACATATCTGGCAGCGATGTTTGCGGATGAGGCGTTATTTACTTCGCGCACTTAAACATACGTGATCAATGGTTGTTCCAAATAAATCATCGCTACTGTTGGACTAACTGAGTTTTCCTGAAGCTTCGATCGGCCAGATATCAATAACCTTCTCACCATCGTGAACATAGAACTCTCGATATAGATTGCAGGTCGTGCATGCGTGGCTTGAAATGAATTCGACAGTATCACCAACGCGCCAAGAGGGTACGTTTTTCATCGCACAATGCTCTTCAGCAAGAAAGAAGGGAATCACGACATCTGGATGCCCTTTAATTTTCGGCAGGCCAAACTCTGCGCCGGCTCCTTTGACTCCTATGTCAAGAACAGCACGATCGCCATTCCTGCTGATGACACGAGTCAGAATGGTCAACGCGATCTGAAATTGAGGCACCAACTCCTGATACCGCCAATCCATCGTCGCATAGGTGCCGCACTGAAGTTCTAACATCCGACGCATGATGCCGACGGTTGCGTAGGTTGAAGAAGCACCGCCGCTAATTCCACGGCATGGGATGCCGTTCTGCTCCAGCAGGTCACAGGTATCGACCGCTTTTTGCATAGCCTCTTGTGTTTTGATGTAGCGCTGCTGTGAATCAGACAGATAGACCGTGTGACCTTCATAGGCCTGGATGCCGTCGAATCGAATCCCTGGCAGATCGATAATCTGCCTTGCGAGCTTGAGGGACTCCTCACCAGGCTGAGTGCCGCAGCGCGCCATGCCCAGATCGACTTCGAGCAGTATGCCGATCTCCACTTTGGCATCACGAGCCGCGTTGGAAATAGCTGCCGCCTGCTCGATTGCATCAACCGCAACGCCGACCTTTGCCTTTTTCGCAACCTCAACCAACCGTTTCACTTTTATCGAACCTACAACCTGATTGGCGACGAGAATGTCATCAAACCCGTGATCGGCGAGCACCTCTGCCTCTCCGAGTTTGGCGCAGGTAAGGCCGACCGCACTACCTGCCGCCAACTGTCGCCTTGCAAGCGTGACGCATTTGTGGTTTTTGAAATGAGGCCGGAGCTGACAGGTTTTGTTCCGAAAAAAGTCAGCCATCACTTGAAGGTTGTGATCCACTTTGTGAATGTCGAGGAGCAAAGCGGGGGTATCGAGATCCATGATGCGCGATCCGATCGCAGAATGAGGTCGCGCATGGGACTGTGGAGTTGTCTTGTGGCGTGCAGCGGTACTCACTCCGGCCATCCACCCTTCTCGGTTCCCAGGCCGTAAAGCACAGCCTTGGTATTCGTGAACTCGTGTACAACCTCGTCGAATCCCAACTCTGTACCGACGCCGCTCATTTTGAAGCCGAATACCGGGACATTTGCTCTGAGAAAACCTCCGCCGTTAATGACGATGCGACCAGCCTTGAGTTGTCGTGCGAGTCGTAGCGCCCGGCCGCCATCGCTTGTCCAAATGCTTGCCATCAGGCCGTATTCCGAATCATTCGCAAGCCGTACCGCGTCTTCCTCATCCTTAAATGTCATTACCGACAGAACAGGGCCAAAGACCTCCTCCCGCGCGATCGTCATGTGCGGCTTGACTCCATCGAATATGGTCGGCTTGTAATAAGGCAGATTTTCCAAGCCTTTTGGCTTTTCACCGCCTAGAAGTAGCGAGGCACCTTCGCTGCGAGCTTTACTTACGTAGTTTTCGATTGTTTTCAGGTGCGCAGACGTGGCGATACAACCCAGATGATTACGAGCATCTGTTGGATCGCCTTGGCGCAATCCTCTGGCCTTGGCGACGACTCGATCGACGAGCTCGTCATGTTGCTTCTCGTGTACCAGCACACGACTGGCAGCTACGCATACCTGGCCGAGGTTGAAAAAGATTCCGGTGACGATGCCGTTAACCGCGTGTTCTAACGGAGCGTCGGGAAAGATCAGGTTTGGTGTTTTGCCGCCCAGTTCCAGAATCACGCCTTTGACGTTTTTTCGGGCAGCTTCAAGCATGTGTCGGCCGGTTTCTATCCTGCCCGTAAAGGAAATCTTGTCGATGCCAGAATGCTCGACAAGTGCTTTCCCCGCATCACCGCCAAGTCCGTTGATGATATTGAGCACACCTGGCGGAAGCCCGACCTCATCGGCGATCTCGCCGAGCATCAGAGCTGACAGGGGAGATAGTTCTGACGGCTTGAAAACGATGGTATTGCCGGTCGCCAGTACTGGTGCAATTTTGATAGCTGCGTTAGTCAGCGGAAAGTTCCACGGCGTGATTGCTGCAATCACACCCTTAGGCTCGCGGAACTGCATAGTCACGTTGTCGTTGAGTGTTCCGAAGCATCTGCCGGAGATTTTGTCAGCAAGGCCCGCATAGCTTTCAAAAAGCTCAACCGCGCACGGCACGTCGAAGCCTTTACTTTCTCGGATCGGCTTGCCGATGTTAAGCGTGTCGGTGAGTGCAAATTCCTCAGCGCGGTCGCGGATCTTCTGTGCAAAGCGAAAGAGAATACGACTTCGTTCCAGCGCATCCATTCGCGGCCACGGGCCTTCATCAAAGGCTCTTCGTGCTGCCGTCACCGCGCGATCGACATCGATCACATCAGCCAGCGAGACGTTCGCAAGGGTTTCGCCGGTGGCGGGGTTATTAACGGCCAGCGTCTTGCCCGACGCGGAGGCAACCCACTTGCCGTTGATGTACAGCTTGGTCGGCCACTTTGGTAGGCGGATTGATCCCGACGCGGAGGCGGTCGTGGTCATAATGGGCGCTCCAGTGAAGCGTATCGGAGTCGGTAAATATAAACCATAACTCACACGCTGTGCTTTTCACCGAGAAGAGTGACAGGAAAGCAAATAGACAGCGGTTGCAGTCGATCAAGAACGGACTTTTGGCGCGATACGTTTGGAATGATCAATCAATGAGTCGTTTGGTAATCTGTCCGTAGGCGTCGATCCTGCGGTCGCGCAGAAAAGGCCAGCCCTGTCGGATTTCATCCATCCGATCAAGAGGACAATCCGCGGTCAATACTTCTTCATCTCTATCACCAGCCTGTGCGATGATTACGCCGCCGGGGTCAGCGATAAAGCTGCCACCCCAGAATTCCAGATCGTCTTCAACGCCGACACGATTGATCGCAGCAACAAAGACGCCGTTGGCGATGGCGTGTGCTCGCTGAATAGTCTGCCACGCCTCCTTCTGTTGTTTACGATCAAAAGGAGTTTCCTTGTGATACCAGCCGATGGCGGTGGGGTAGAAAATGATTTGCGCACCGTGCAATGCGGTAAGCCGTGCCGCTTCGGGATACCACTGATCCCAACAGACGAGCATCCCAGTCTTGACCTCTTGATTTTTCGGGCGACGCCAGGAAAGGGTTTGCGTCTGCCAGCCGAGGTCGCCAGGGGTGAAATAGTATTTCTCAAAGAATCGCGGATCGTCTGGAATGTGCATTTTCCGATACTTGCCGACAATTTCTCCGGAAGGAGAGATCATCACTGATGTGTTATGAAAAACGCCAGCAGCGCGTTTCTCAAATAACGATGCGGTGAGGTAAATCTTGAGCCTCTTAGCCAGCTCGCCGAGTTTTTGCGTTGTTGGTCCGGGGATCGACTCCGCGAGCTTAAATCGCTCGTCGCTTTCGATCTGGCAGAAATAGCTTGTGAGAAAAAGCTCCTGTGTCGCGACAACTTGCGCTCCACGACCAGCGGCATCGCGGATCATCGCGATGGCTTTATTGAGATTCCTGGCTTTGTTGAAGCCGGGCGAGGCATGCTGGATCAGGCCGAGGCGGACAATATTATTTTTGCTGCTCATTGGATATTCCGGCGGCACCGTTTATTTGTAGGAACAGGTCTGCCACTCTCTGATGATATCGGTCTGGTTACGATGTTGCCGCACTCCAAGGTTTAACTCATGGCCACTACCCTCCTTGCCGGAGTTGCCCGGCGTGACATCACCCCTCCTCTGGGCGTGCCGCTATTTGGCTATCCCAATCCGCAACGTGTCGCCGAATCAGTTCGCGATGGGCTGAATGTGACCGTACTCGTGCTGGAGCAGGATCAAATCAGCGCAGCCATTGTGAGTTGTGATTTATGTCTCCCTGACGATGAAACTGTCGCGCAGATTAGAGCCGGCGTGTCTCAAAAGATTGGCATCCCGCCGCTGCATGTCACCGTGAGTTACACACAGACCCACAGCGGGCCTTCCACACAAACCGCATGGGGTTGGAGCGATCGCAATGACACGTATTTGGCGATGATGACTTCGCGAGCCATTGAAGCTGCCGTTGAGGCTTGGAATGTGCGACAGCCCGTACGGGTCGGGATAGCCACCACCAGCAGCGATGTAGGAGTTAACCGTCGTGAATTGGGCGAAAACCACCAGGTTGGCCTAGGGGTCAACCCGTGGGGTCTGTACGATCCAACGATGACAGTGCTGCGTTTTGTCACCATTGCCGATCAATCATTGGCGACGATTATTCACTATGGTGCTCATCCGACAGTTCTGGATGGCTCGACCCGTGCCATTTCACGAGATTGGCCGGGTGTCATGGTTGATCGAGTTGAGCATTTTTCCAAAGCGCCAGCAATTTTTATCAATGGCGCTGTCGGCGATATCGCGCCGCGATCCAACACACTCCGCGCCGTGGGCGATGGGGAAATCGCGTTGCAGGAAGTCGGCACCCGCGCTGCGATGGATGCGATGCGAGCTTTCCGGCAGATCAAGGATTTTCGTGATCTTAAACTTGCAGTTCATACGGGTACATTCACGATGCCCTATAGGCCGATCGCTCCGCTTGACGAGGCGGTTAGAAAGGTTGCCGAGTATGAGTCGAAAAAAGATGTTTACGGTACGCCGCGATGTGAATTTCTTCACTGGTCAGCAGTGGTAAAAGCACATGAACAAGGCGGCGGGGTGGAAGGCAAGAAGTTTGATCAAACCATCACGTCGCTTGACCCTGTGGCGATCGTCGCATTTCCTGGTGAAGTATTTGCTGAAACAGTCATGCGACTGAGAAGATCAAGCCCCTTTGAATACACGCTTTCAGCAAGCACGACTAACGGATCAAACGGTTACTTTCCCACCCGGGACAGCCTGCATCGCGGCGGTTACGAGGTGTGGGTCGCGAAGGCCTTTGGCCCAAGCATCTTCGTGGAGAACATCGACGACGTTCTTTTTGAAGAAAATCTAAAATTACTCCGTGAAGCATGGAAGCGCGGGAGAAAATGAGCTCACACCGCGAAAGGTGACGGCTCAACGAGGTTTTTGACGTTGTCTGTCCGGGGCAGTGAAATTGGCATTACGCAGAAAACGGATGATCTCTCGCTCGAAACGCGACTCGTTGCCAGGCCCTGGAAAATCATTGTGGCTGCAATCGAATTCGATCCATGTTGCCTCTGGCACGAGAGCGTGTAGTTTTCTGCCGTCTTCAATAGGGACGATGTCGTCCTGTGTTCCATGGAACATGAGAATTGGAATGTGCAGCATGGGTAGCACAAGATCATTTCGGTAGGGATTTTTTACGAGCAATCCCGGAGCCAGATAGTGATTTGCCATTCGTTTGATGTTGTAAACCGTGGAGACAGTGATCAGCGCCGCTGGCTTTGGAAGTTGTCTGGCTTCACAAACACCGGCCAGATCGATCGCCACGGCACCGCCGATTGAGCGACCGAAAAAGAGCACTCGCGAAGGATCGACATCAGAATGCGCCACCGCTTGCTTCAGGAAGTCGGAACAAGAATCACGTATTGATGTTTGCGACGGGCTTCCTGCCGATCGTCCATAGCCGGGATACTCCGGGACGAGTACCGCAAAGCCCAACGACCCGAAAAAGGCGGTCATGTCTTCCTGTTGATCAATAATTTCCGCATTGCCATGAAAGATGACAGCAAGTGGGGCGGTACGCTCGCCGCGACTGCGTGGCGGTGGAGTGAACCACGCCTCAACCTTACCGGCAGCAGTGGTTAATTCCAGAACCTCAGTCCCCCGTGGCGGCTGGCCGATCGGTGGTCGCGGGGCCATGTCAGCCGGAAATATCATTTTGGTCTGGAATAAATACAGCAAAATCCACCATACCAGGGTGGACCCCAAAACGATCGCGAGCACCACGCGCGTGATGCGCCGCAGCCAGGAGTGACGTTTTACAGGGGGTGTTGCTGCGGGGGCGGATTCATTCATGGAATGGAACTCCAGCCAACAGTATCGATCACAAGTCACGCATCGTGAAGTCCAGAATCAGTCTCCAAGACTGTTTGAATGGAACTCACTACTCATTCAAAAGAGTTCGACCACACGGCCTTCATTCATCGCTACATCCGCAGCGAAGGCGATAAGGTGCCCAGTCAGCGAATCCTGAATGCTCGTGACGCTCTTTGATGCTGGACGACCTGCTACGACATTCACGAAGTCTTCGATCAAGCCGGCATCGCCGCCACCATGACCAGCCATCTCACCTTCGCGTTCCGCTGCGACATTGATGACTTCCTGTGTATGGTCCCGGCCGGGTTCGTGATTAGGTCGACGGAGACGAATGAGGTTGGCCTCTAGATCGCCGTCCAGATCTCCGTGTGAACCTGTGATGTGAATTGTTCGTGCGATACGAGCGCCGCCGGTGAAGAGGTTGTGCGTCGCTGTCACACCGTTGGCGAACTCAATTAACACGCTCTGATGGTCAACCACATCATTATCGCAATGCCACACACATCGGCCGAAAGGATTTGTGGTACGGAGTGATTCGAGTTTCTGATCAATCGTGGGGTTTTCGATGTGTTCGATGCACTCCCAAACATACATGCCCCACAAACCTTGCTCGATGTAGTTAGTTTTTGCGGAGTGAATACAGGTTGATTCGATCTGGCAGCCATCAAGGCACCGCATCGCCGAGCCGGGAGGGGCATTTTCGGGACGGAATTGGGTGAGTGAACCAAAACTGGCTACTTTTTTCGCCGGTACACCAGAGAGAAGCCACGCAATGATGTCGAGGTCGTGACAGCACTTGGAAAGCATGATGGGATTGGTTGCCCGTTGTCGCCACCGCCCGCGCACAAAGGGCGTGGTCATGTGGTGATAGTTGATGCTTTCAGTGGTATTGAGTGCTATCAACTGGCCGATCGCGCCGCTATCGAGCAGTGACTTGATCTTCTGATAAAAGGGGGCATAGCGCAATACATGGCATATGAGGACAATTCGTTGGAAGCGATTGGCCGCCTCGATCAGTCCGCGAACCTCTTGCTCGTTAGGGGCGATTGGTTTTTCCAGCAGGATGTGATATCCCGCTTCGAGCAGAGGCAGCGATGACGCAAAATGGAGCTGATCCATCGTGCCGTTGATGACGGCATCAGCCAGCCCTGGTCGCGCTGCGAGGTCTGTGTAAGAGCGAAAGCGGAATGCTTCCGGGATATTAAAGCGGTCGCCTTCCCGCCGCCGCCGAACGTCGTTAGGCTCAGCAATTGCCGTGATCCGCAGTCGATCCGGATGAAGTCTGGCGTATTCGGAATAACCCACCGCGCGGTGCCCCGCTCCGACAATCGCTGCCGTAACAGGTTTTGACATGGGTGTTCCATTCAATGAACTTGCCGAAAGCCGCTAACTCCGCGGCCTTACCTCAAAAGCTCCACCTCCGGCAGCGGACCGACCAACGGAGTCAGATATTGCTTGTAAGACTCGTCAATATTGTTGTCATCGACGATGTATTCACGCGGAAGTGTTCGCGTTTTTCCTGCAACTTCCGCCAGTGAGACTAGCTTGTATTCAACTTGATAGGGATTATCGCATTGGCGACGAATGGTCACCGATCCCTCAAGCTGGCCCGCAATAGCGGCTTCGGCAGCTTTGCGGCCTACTTCCCGTGCTTCCGCAGCGTCGGTTGGAGAAACACAACCCACGAAGCTCCTCTGAAGATAGCCGAACGTATCCACCCGGACGCGCGTCTTGGGGCCCATGTGTCGTTTGATGGCGTCGCTGAGAAAGTCGCCCAGTGCGCCTGAGCCGGAGAGCTGCACATTACCATGTGCGTCTTTTTCGACTCGGCTGGCGATCTTGCTCGCGATCAACTCGCCTTTCGCATCATGAATACCCTCGCTCACCGCGATCATACATCGTCCATGTTTGCGATAAATCCGCTCGACGTCCACGATGAACTTATCGGTGTTGAATGCAACCTCGGGAACATAGATCAGGTGCGGCCCGTCTTCGGGATGCTGCCGTGCAAGCAAACTCGCCGCAGTCAGAAATCCTGCGTGTCGGCCCATGACAACATCGATTTTGATACCCGGCAAAGCCGTGTTATCGAGATTGTCACCCATGAAGGCTTGTGCCACGAATTTTGCCGCAGAACCAAATCCCGGCGTATGGTCGTTGAGTACCAGATCGTTATCGATGGTTTTAGGCACGTGGAAGCAGCGCAGCTCATAACCATCTGCTTTGGCCATCTCGCTGACGATGCGACAGGTGTCCGAGCTGTCATTGCCGCCGAGATAGAAAAAATACCGAATATTGTGTTTGGCAAAATGCTGAAAAATCCGGCGGCAGTAGTCGGAGTCGGGTTTATCTCGACTGGAACCCAGTGCAGCACTAGGCGTCCTTGCGACTCGCTCGAGCCGTTCCTGCGGAAGATTCTGGAGCTCAATGAATTGTTCGCTGAGCACGCCACGGACTGCGTGGATACATCCAAGTACCTTGTCAATGCCAGTGTGGTTACGCAGTGCCTCAATGACACCGACGAGAGATTGATTAATGACAACGGTCGGCCCGCCGGATTGACCGATGGCGGCGTTGCCGCGCAATAGGGAAGACGTCTTGGCCATATAGCTCCTTTGAAGGCGAAAGAGTTTCGCGGGAAAGCGACGCGGAGGCAAACCGCGAAGCATACCGCATACAGATTGTCTGGTGCGGAGTAAACCCAGATCGAGACGCAGACCTGTTGATGGCCAGCAACTATCCTTAACCAATTTCCGCAAGCATTTGCTGTGCCAACTCTTTCTGTTGTGGGTCGTTCAGGCGGGTCAGTGCAGAGGTCAGCAATTCTTTGGCTCGTTGACGTCGATCGAGGTAGCGTGCGTACAGCAGGCCGAGGATTAGTTCGACCTGATCCCGTTGGCCGTCAACGCGGTAGGTATTGAGGAACAACTCGTATGCCCGTGCTGCATGTTCATGTCGTCCAGCCGACATCAGATGATTTGCCAGGTCGAGTTGCTGCTGACGTCCCATCACCTGTCCCGGGTCCAACTCCAGGAGCTTTTCATAACTCTCCATGGCATGATCGGATCGATTCGCGGAAAGATCCGCGGCGATGCTTGCGCGTAAATCCATGAGTTTCTGTTCGGATTCACTCGTGGGTTTGAGATCGTCCGCAGGCGCGGGGTCACCCGGCTTGTTGTTTTCCCATGGTTGATAACCCTGACGCGTCAGATTGCGGAACTTTGCTCGACGACGGCGTTGTTCATACAAGGCAAGCAGGTCATAGGGTTCGCGCGGCAGCAGTCGAACACCCAACAAGCCCAGCGATATCAGGAAGCCATACGCATAACCGAAGAGATGTGCCACGTAAGCAACACCGCCTCTACCCATTACGTGTAGAAGCACGTTCTCGCCTATCTGAAATACGATCAGCAACAGTCCTGACACCTCGAAAGTGCCAATCACGATGAACCAGTAAATGATGGTGATATTGCTCAACGGAAAGAGCACCAGATAAGCCCCCGTGACCGCGCAGACAGCCCCGCTGGCACCGAGAATCGGAGCAGGTTCCATCAGAAAATGACCTAAGGCCGCAACAACACCACCCGCCAGATAAAAGGCTGCATAACCAAGTTTTCCAAGCCTGTCTTCAACGCTGTTGCCAAAGACATAGAGAAACACCATGTTTCCGATCAGGTGCATCGGTGATGCGTGGAGAAACTGATACGTGATGAACTGGTAGAGCTTGGCATTAGGGAGCAGATAGTAGTCCAGCACCGGAAAGGAGCGGATTAGCTGCGAATAGCTCCACGCCCCCTGGCGCATGGCCTGTTCGATGGCAGCGATCTGGTTCTGAGTAACCAGATAAACAATGACGTTGATGACAATGATTGAAAGATTGACCCAAGGGGTCGAGTTGAGCCGTCGATCAGAGCGGATGGGGAAAAACATGTACCTGCCAGTGCGGTCTGAGCCGCGCTATTTCTTCCGCTCTGGAACACCTTCCCCGACCACTTCCCATCGCGCGATTTCAGAAGATCGAAGCGGAATAATCACCGCAAATTGCACCGGCTGGCGCTCGCCGACCGAGGTATTCCATCGCAGCATCCAGGAGCCGAGAGAATTATCTTCCTTGTCGAACGCCGTTACGAAAAACATTGCGCGTTCAAGCGATGCCTGGACCGGATTGTACGTTTTGATTTCAAGGACTGTTCGTTCGCCGTCGGGCAGGACATTAAGGATCAGATCACGACTCTCGAACGGTGCGTTATCTGGGAAGTAATACCGCTCGTCATATTCAGCCTTGAAATCAATACGTTCAAAGCGGGAAAAGTATTCCTGAGGAATCGGCAACCTGATTCTAGAGGTGCGGTTGGCTGTGAGATTGCGCAGCGCGTAGGTACACCTTGCGAACGCAACATCATCTTCGCCGACGAGAGTGATTACGATCGCTGCCTGCTCCAGAACGCCGAACTTGCTGAATTTGACATTGGCTTCCAGAACAGGTTGATCCTGAGCGTCACGAACTGTGCGATCGTTCTCGATGGTTAATGCATAGATCGGCTTGGTAAAAGTAAAACGAGGTTCGTTGATGGACTCCCATTGCGGGCGAGGAACTCGTTCGGGAGTAACCAGCGTCAACTTTTCATCAAGTGCACGGATCGGCGGAGTCTGCGATGTTGAGCCGTTGTTACTCGTGTTCACCTGAGCCGATGTTTGGCGACTTTTTAGATAAATAACCGTAGCTGTAATCCCACCCGCCAAGATCAGGAATAGAAGCGAAAGCAGCAGAATCGGTCGTTGCTGGCGTCGTTGCACGTCACGCTGATATTGGATGCGTTGACGAGTACCTTTGCTGATGCTGGCGCCAGCGGCGGACGCAAGTGCGGCGACATCCTGAGATTCAGGATCTGGGTCATCATCATCGTCCAGTAGGTCCGCTCCGACAGGTCCGGAAGTAATTGGCTTGGATGCTGTTGTTGGCGGTCGCGGTGCGGGCTTGGGTGGTTCGGCGGGCGCTCCTCGCGCAGGTGCCGGCTGGTGAGGAACTGCGATCGGTTCGACAACGGCAGACAGAGCATCGGTTGGTTGTGGAACGATGGTTCGGCGAAGCGTCTCGGGGGACACAGAAAACCGTCGCTTGCATTGCGTACAGGTTGCCACCGCACCGACGCGGGCAAACGGCGTCTTCATCACATTCTTACAGTCTGGACAGGTCAACTCGTACATTACGTATGACACTTTAACAGGGAAGTCGAAGCAGTTTTAATCATCATTCTCATGCAATAGGTATTTATGTAGAAGTTACCGGCATCGGCATTTTCATTAGTTCGAGTCTCATTACTTCGGTGCATCCTCCTATAATCCACCCCATGGCGGTCACTTTGCCGATCTTCGAGTCTCGCCCCGAGCGCCCCGAATATGCGCAAGGGCCACGTAGTCTCGCAGCAGTCAAGCTACTTCGGCTAAGTATTACAGACCGCTGTAACCTCCGTTGTCAGTACTGCATGCCGGAGGGTGGTGTTCATTTTCACGAAAAAGCAGACCTGCTTTCCGCTTCAGAAATCATTGCTGTGGCGGAGGCGGCGCGTGCTGTTGGTGTCACCCATTTCAAAGTGACTGGTGGTGAGCCGACGGTTCGTGCCGATGTAGTTGAGATTGTGCGAGGTTTGGCAGCATTGCGTCCCGTTGATCTTTCATTGACGACAAACGGGATGCTGCTCGAACGACTTGCGGAAGATCTCAAACGGGCTGGTCTTGATCGAATTACAGTTAGCCTTGACTCTCTTCAGGCGGATCGTTTCGCGCAAATTACGGGGGCATCGACCACGCTTGGTCTTCAGGCGCTGCCGACGTTGTGGCGGGGTATCAATGCTGCTGTCGCAGCTGGCTTCAAGAAGCTCAAACTCAATGTAGTCGTGATGGGGGGGATAAACGACGATGAGGTGTCGGACTTCGCGCGTCTGACTATTGACCATCCGTGGACAGTACGTTTCATCGAGTACATGCCGCTGGGTGACAGCCGGTTGATTGATGATGCGGAGCGGTACACCGTTGATAATGAGTCAGTTCGCCAACGGATTTCCGCGGAAGTCGGTTCCCTGATGCCGGTACTTCGAACAGACGAGCCGGGTGTCGGTCCCGGCGAGGTTTATCAACTCGAAGGCGCAAGGGGACGACTCGGCTTCATCAGCGCGATGAGCCGTCCGTTTTGTGAGACGTGTAATCGACTTCGCCTGACCGCCATGGGGCAACTGCGAAGCTGCCTCTTTGACGGCGGAGAGGTGGACGTGCTTGCTGCATTACGACCGGTGCCGTTGCCGTCGCGCATCATTGACCTCATGGGACAGTGTGTAGCCATGAAACCCGAAGTTCATTCGTCGCGAGGCAATCGTGCGATGTCACAGCTCGGCGGATAACCTTTCGTTTGTTATGAAAGACCTCAATCAACAATTTGCGATACCTAGCGCAGCTCAATTTCTGCCGGGTGAAGGCAATCTGACCAGGCTCGAAATCCGTACTGCCATTGCGGCGGCGGATATCTATCTCCATGGCGCGCATGTCACGCACTATCAACGACGGGGCGAACAGCCGATTCTGTGGATGAGTAAGCGAAGCTGGTTCGATGTCAGCGAGCCGATCCGTGGCGGCGTACCCGTCATTTTCCCGTGGTTCGGACCACGCAAGGATGGTCCCAAGTCACCCAACCATGGATTCGCACGGCTGGTGCCGTGGGAAATTGAGTCGGTGAAACAGGCTAACGACGGTGTAGTTACTGCGGTTCTGACATTCCGTACAAATGAACAGACACGTTCGATCTGGCCACATGATGCGGAGCTTCGTTACACGGTTGTTGTCGGATCAACGCTGGTGATGTCGCTGGAAGTGAGAAACACCGGGCAGTCAGTTTTTCGCTTCGAAGAGGCACTACACACCTATTTCACCGTTTCTGACGTGAGACAGATATCCATACGCGGCCTTGAAGGGGTGACATATCTTGATAAAGCACCCGGTGCTTCCTCGCTGCGTGTGACACAGGATGGCCAGCCCATCACAATTGTCAGCGAGACCGATCGTGTTTACATGGCAACGCGAAGCACGTGCGTACTGGAAGATCCCGGGAGTGGCCGGAGGACCGTCATTGAAAAAGACGGATCGGACACTACGGTCGTCTGGAATCCATGGATCGCCAAGGCTGCGGCTATGCCCGATTTCGGCAATGACGAATGGACTCAAATGGTCTGTATCGAAACGGCAAACGTCGGTGATAATGCAGTTGAGCTTGCACCCGGCACTACGCACCTAATGCGGGCGACCCTGAAATAATTTCCGAATTCGTTACAGCATTCTGCACAGGACCGCTACTTTCTTTCGATCTCCGCGGCACCCTCTTTGGCGGTATTAGACTGATCTATCGTCACCGGATTGTCTTTCCGGTATTGCTCCATACCCGACGGTTCGGGGAAGGCGACGAGGGGATCGAAGCCCACTTGTTGCGCTATCTCGCGCATCGGCCCTTGGAGTCGGTCGAAAACCCATCGCTGGATTTCTGGTGGTGTCTGTGACCATAACCGGAAGGGAGTGACGGGCGAAGGTGCCGGCCGCCGAATCATTCTGATGTAGGTCTCGGCGAAGAGGTCGGGCCACTTGGGTAGTCCCATACGGGTACGGTCACCGACCGTCTGGGCACCGCCGCCGCTTTCTTTCTGATACTTGTCGTAAACGCTCTTGGCAAGCGACATAAACCGATTAAAAACTTCCGGCCGTGAAGCAAGCAACCCTTTATCGATGGCCTGCGTCACCAGCCCGTCGATTGTCTGCCTTGCGTAGTACATGATGTCGATGTTCTGATACATCTCGCGCAAGACCAGATCCGCCAGCGGCATGGTGTAAGTGTTCTTCGTCGCATTTTCGGGGCGGTTGGCATATTTCGCGCGGGCTTCGTCAAGATATTTCTGGGCTTGTGCCTCATCGCCGTAGAGATAAGAAAAATAGACGGCGGCAAGCAGAAAGTTTTCGTGGCCGGCTGCAAATGAGTTGACGGTTCCGTCACCCCAGACGTCTGCAATATCCAACTCTTTGCCTGCGCGATCCATCGCGGCGGTGTAGGAATCAATAAATCGAGGGTCGGGTGACAGGTCGATCTGGCCGGTGATCGGGTCGAATCCGATCTTTCCACGGAACATCAATTCCTGAAGAGCATGGAGGATGCCGCGATAGGTGTTGAGAAGATCGATATCTTTTTTATTACGCAGATCTCCCGCCATCTTGACGCCCAGCGACGACCAATACAGCCCGTGAGCCGCGGGATGACGCCAATCGATTGGTCCGTAGAGCTCGATCAGTCCGAGCATGTATTGGGGGCTCATTTTGTATTTGTTAATGAGCGTGTTTTTTCGAAGATAGGAAAGCAATGGTTCAAGCCCCGGCGCGAGCGCGGGGTCGGTTATCGCAGCATAGAGTGCTTGCTGCTCAGGGCCGAGGCGGGCAATCATTTTTGATTCACCGAGGTACTGCACATCCGGCGAATAGGTGAACATGAGCAACTGACCGATACGAATCAGCAGTTTCTGGTCGATGTCATAGTTCATCGCCCGGAGCTTGGTGACCAATGGCTCCATGGCGGGATAGGCTTTGATCTGTTCGTCGAGTGTGTCTTTCGCATCGACGATTTTTTTCATGGCTGCAGCAACGTCAGCTTTTGACGCCCCATCAGTCGGTGCGCCGAGCACCTCCTGCCACTCCCTTGCCAGTCGTGATTTGTAGTACCAGTGAACGTCGTCGGAATACTGGCCGCATTTATGGAAAAAGATCCACGCCAGCTCGCGGTAAAGCCGGATGGATCGCGGGTTGTAGGGAATGCCCTTGTCTCGGAGGATGGCGATACCTTTGTTAACCCAGTCCCACCGCTCGTCAGGAGTGTGTGTTTGAACGGAGATGTTGTACGCCATGTTCCAGGCGTTGAATGACCAAACCTGCGGGAATCGCGGTTGGAGTGAAGTAATCTGCTCGCTGAGCTGATTGATCTCGAAAAACTTACCTTCCTCTTTGAGTCGATTGGCTCTGTACCAGATGTAATCCACCCAGATGCCGCGAAAAGTAGCCAGGAAGACGTTGGCGACAATTTCCTTGGGGCCAAGGTTTCGACCGCGATCAAGTCCCAGCCCCATCAACTGAAGCTGCCCTCGCTGCCGATCAATGGCGGGAACCATGAGTGATGTTCCGGTGAGACTGGCCACCAGAACGAGGCAGGCGATCCACTGAATGATGCGGTTACGAGTCATTAATAACGATTCCGATCAGATGATCCACACCCGCAAAACGACAAACCAGTCGGGGTCGCTCACTTTACAAAGATAGCGGCTTACCCAGCAGGATAGAGGGCTATACCGTCACCCGCGCTAGTTCACGTCGGCTGAAGATCCACCAGCCGATCAGGCCGCAAAATCCAGCCGAGATCACACCAACCCATAAAAACGTCTCGCTGACCATCAGCCAGGAGATTAACCGTCCGTCCGCCAGTTTCGGTACGGGATCAAAATCACTGAACGACGGTACGACCATCGTAAAGGAATCACCAAGGAGACCGATGGGAATTTTCAGTGCGTCCCAGATTTTCCCTTGTGCGATATTGCTGCCGAAGCCCGTTGCGTTAAAGACGAGTTTTTGCCACAGATTTGATCCTGCCGGCGCCGGCGCAGCGAAGTAACCGATCGATTCGAGAATGAAGCTCTTGGCGATGGAGACGACGTAAACCATCAACGAAAGCAGAGCTGCGACATTGAATCCTAAAAATGTTCCTGCTGCCAACCCGAAGATCGCTAGGAATCCGAGTTGCACCCAGATGATCGCCAATGCGCGAAAAAGGTTTGCTTCATAGGAGCTCACGCGGTACAGCACTTCCAAGCCTTCAGAAGAGTCAAACGTCAAACTCACCGGCGGACTCAAGTCCGGATGGAGCAGATCGATGTTGTAGATCTCCATGTCGAGTACGCCGTCGTCATTGATGTACGAGAGCGGCACGTCGATGACACGGAAATTGTTGGGGGTGACGACGACCGGGGCTTGTGTATCGCCTATATCGGGAAAGTAATGACCATTAAGCTTCAGACCAAAGGTTACGGTCTCGTTATCCAGTATGGCAGCCGTTTGCGTGGGATCCGAAGTTTCAACCTTGTTGGAGTTAATCTTGAAACGAAGCTGTATCGGACGGCCAAAAGCTTTTGCAGTGTTGAGGCCGGTGAAGCGGTAAGTTTGTTTGTTGCGAGGCGCGATGGTGAACCATTTATTGAGGACGACCGTCTGTATCTGCTTTCGCTGCTCCGGTGTGAGTTGGTTGGCGGCAGCCTGAAGATCCTGTGGGTTTGCCGGGTTGTAATTGCCGCCTCCAAACCGTTCAGGTTCAGCCTCATACATCTCCTTGAACACATTGCGAAACATGTTCTGCATCGCACTTTCATCAATCGGCACCGGTTGAACGGAGTCTCGCGCCACCAGTACATATTCCTCCACTGCCCACCGATCCGCGTCGCCGCGATCACGTTGTGCCTGGAGAATGCGGGTGAATAGGTGAGTTGCTCCGCCGATCGCCGCCACCAGGAGCAGGTTCAACGCCATGATCCCCAGCCATTTGCCCAGCAGGTATTGCCCGCGGCCGACTGGTTTGGTCAGCGTGAGAAAAATCTGTCGCCGCTCCAGTTCATCAGAGATAGTTTTGCACGCGAGGAAGATTGTCATCAGACTCAGAAAAAGCGTACCCAACCCCAGCGAATAAGTGATAAACGATTGCACTCGGTATTGGAGGCGTTCCGCTGGATTGAAAAGAAAAGGCAGAATAGGCAGTACGACGACGATGAGGATGATGAAAATCAAAGCGACCTTCATTCGTATCGCTTCATCCACCAGCGTCCGTGCGATACCGAGTACCGGGTGTCCGGGTCGCAGCAGGAGTCGGATTAACGCCAGGCCGAGCAAGAAAAAAATCGTCATCGCCCAGATACCCGAGAGGCCGATGGCCGTACCGGGATACCAGCGGGAGAGCCCCCACTCAGACAGGTAATACGACATGCTTGGCATGCCGTGGAGATAGGGCGGCCCGACATAGATACGCGAACCAGTGATGAGGTAGAGAACGACAGTTCCGTGGAGGAAGAAGGCAGTCCAACGGACCTGTTTAAGGTGTCGCCACCACCAGCAGCCGACTATTAACCACACATAAGCAGCCGCCCAACTGATCCATAGCGTGATATTGGCCGCGTTGTGCATTGACACAGCGCGTTGAAGTGCCGCTTGGTCGCCGCTCCGAGGAATTTGCGCAACCATTGCGGCCGCGAGACCCTGGCCTAACGCCACGATCACCACCAAGACGATCAGCCAGATCACCCAACGTTTCAGCACAGTTAACTCCGAGACTCGTCATGACCGGACGATTTGGCCGGCTCATCGCCCTTGAACGGCTCAACCTTGGTTAAGGCTTCGATGAAAGCTTGATCGGGTTGTTCACCGGTTGTTTTCCGTTGTGTTTCGACGGGAGGAGGCTGGCTTGCAGGTGGTGCCGCAGTAACGACCGGCGTCTGCTCCGGTTCAGGTGGTGCAGGCTTAGGCGTTGTCGGCAGGGCCGTCGCCGCAGAAGGGATCACTGCGACCTGCGGGCTAGGAGGCGCTGTCGCTTCCGCAGGCTCGTTTGTGGGCACGATCAACGAATTGAGCACTGCATTGTCGGGCTGGGGCGAGGCAGGCTCGACGATAGCTGGCTCTTGATTGGCTGGCTCAACAGATGGCTGTGGTGCGGATACGAGTTGTTCGATGACGTTATCCGGTTCATCGCTTTGGGTCGCAGGCCCGCTGGTGAGAAACTCCGCAATTTTTCCGCCCGATCTCGCGCCGGATGTCGTGGCACCCTCAGCCTGTGCCTGTTGCACAATTTCAAGAAAGAGAGATTCGAGCTTCTGTCGCGGCTGTTCCACGCGGTCGATACTCTTGCCATGTTTCTCCAGCAGAGCCTCGACCTCCTGAATGGTCTCCACATCCAGCGCCTCAGTTTGGATCGTTGTCATGTCCTGACGGAGAAGCAATTCATCGACGGTGCCTTGAGCGCGAACTTTGCCGCCGAACATGATCGCTACACGATCACAAACATCTTCGACATCTGCCAGAAGGTGGGAACAAAGGAGAATGGTCTTGCCTCGGCGTGCCAACTCAAGGATGAGATCTTTGATCTGGCGTGTCCCGATGGGATCCATCCCTGTGGTGGGTTCATCCAGAATGAGCAATTGCGGGTCGTTGATCAGTGCCTGCGCCAAGCCGATGCGGCGCTGCATACCCTTGGAATATTCACCAACCGGACGGCGTTGTACGGCTTCGAGGCCTACGAACTGGAGTAGCTGATCAATACGACGGCGACGCTGGTCGGCGTTCTGATGGAACAGGCGGCCGTAGTACTCCAGAGTCTCGCGTGCATTGAGAAAGCGATAGAGGTACGACTCTTCCGGCAGATATCCAATCTGTTTTTTGGTTGCTACGTCATCAGGACGCTTACCGAAAACCGCGATGCGTCCTGCGGTGGGGTGCAGCAAACCGAGGATCATTTTGATCGTTGTGGACTTGCCCGAACCATTAGGCCCCAGCAGTCCGAAGACTTCGCCGCGACGAACCTCCAGATCAATCGCGTCCACAGCCGTAACTCGATTGCGGAGCCAGAAATCTTTGAAGATTTTAGTGAGGCCTGCGCACCGGATCACCGCATCAGCGGTAGGTGGTGCCGGAATCGGCGCGGGTGTTGTGGTCAGTATCGCGGTCATTTCAGGCTCCGGCGGACAATCAGGCAACCTCCCCGGCACGTCGAGAGGGGAATGTGATCTCAATGGTCTTCATCGTTTTCATGTTGTTCAGCGGGCTTGGGCATGGGAGGGCCAGGGGGCTTGGCGGGGGCGCCGGTCCCCAGTTGCGTCGGAGCCTTCTTAGAGGCGTCCATCGCTGCCTGACGCTTGGCATCCTCGGCCTGTTTCATCCGATCTTCCTCACGCTTGCGGGCGACGGCTGGATCACGTCCGAGCCAGATTTCCAGTTGTCCCGGCGGGGCATACCAGGTCTCTACATCGCCGTTGAGGATCTCCGCTTTGGCCTCCTGCCAGATACGCGCCATCACGATTCGTTTTGCATCCGGGCTGTTTTTGTAAACATCAAACCATGTGCGGAAAATAGTTGCTTCACGTTCCACATCCGCGACCGCAGTTGATCGCGACGAGTTTGCTTCATTGATGACCTCTGCGACCTTGCCTGATACCGGCAGAGTTGGCCGCTGTGCAATCGGCACTTCGTGTGCATCAAGTGCTTTTGCGTATTCAACTTTCGCGGCATCAAGATCTGGGCCGGACTGTGCTGTTTGCATGCGTCTGAAGCGATCCCAGAGGTCATCAGTAGCTGCAAGATCCAACTTGTTGTTTTGCGCCCAGGCAGGTACTTCGAGCTGCGTAAATACCAGATCAAGTTGGGAATCAAGCTTCGCCAGCATCGCAGCGTCATTGGCGGTCGAAGCAAGATCGTATTGACGAATCATCTCAGACAGCGCCCCTTGGCCGGCTCCGGCGGTTTCCGACAACTTGGTGTTACGGTCAGCTGTGGCCATCTCAACCGCCTGGCCGCGCTGACTCTCAGCTGCTAATACCGCTTCGTATGCCTGCCTCACCGAGCCGGGAATGGTCGGCGTCTTGAGTGAAATGTCGTCCGTGATCACCAGTCCCGTGTGCATCTCGTCCAGCGTCGCCTGGGCATGCGTGCGGATGGCTGCTTTGTCGTGGGTTGATCGCATCACATCATCGAGTGTGGATTGCGCGATCGCGAGGACGACACCTTCCTCAGCCGCGGCGCGGACGAGATTATTTGCCGTCTCGTGATCACCCACATTCATCGCAAAGGCCACCGGATCCGACACGCCATAGGTCAGGGTCCAGCGGGCGTGGACAATGTTGGCGTCACCCGTCAGCAGTGAGCCATCCTTGTCCGGTTTGAGCGGCCGCGAGGGGGCATCAGCCGGTTGATTGGGTTGTTGTTCCCACCAGAATTCTTTCGACAAGGCAATCTGCTGCGACGAAGTCTTGATCAGAATGACTTCTTCGATGGGATAGGGAAACGCAAAATGCAAACCGCCAGCCTGAATAACTTGATCTCGTCCATCACCGACTACCTCGCCAAAACGCAGTCGAACAGCGACATAGCCGGAAGGGACACTGAAAACATTACTGAATAAATAGAACACAATCACCAACACCATGCCCCATTTCAGAACCGTAAAACTCCAACGCAGTGCGTCGGCCAGCGACTGCTGCGCGGGGTCCAGTTCTTCCGTTGCTATGACGCCGTGATCGTGGTGGTGATCGTGATCGTCGTCATGATCGCCGTGATCGTGATGGTGTTCGAATGGGTTGCGCGGCTTAGCCATAGTAGTGTTACGCGTGAGTGTCGTATTTTTGTTTACGGGCAGCAGTCGGGAGTCAGTGTCAGTTTATTGAGCGCAAGCCGGAGTAATTATTTGTTGGATGTTGATGAGCCGGGTTCGTTGCGGAACAGATCAAAGGGTCCGTGTGCATCAAGGACAAGTTGCGTATTCTTTTTCAGCACGGTCTTGAGTGTTTCGATCTGGGCGAGAAAGACCGCGAAGTTCTGATCCTGTTCAAAGACCTTGTAGGCTGCTGCCGCCTGTTGAATACCTTGGGCTCGGATTGACTCGGCACGTCGCTGGGCAAAGCTCAAGATAGTTCGTTGTGCGTTGTTGGCTTCACTGCGGATAGTGGCTGCGTCGGCGTTGCCGGTGGCGCGGGCAGTGGCGGCGAGACGTTCACGGGTTGAACGCATGCGGGCAAAGACGCTTTCAGTGACGCGCTCCGGCAGCACAATTCGCCGAATACCCACGTGCTCAACCGCGATGCCATAGGTCGGCTGGATTTGCGCCAACCGCTGACGGATCAGATTGAGTGCCTCGGCTTCGATGTTTGCCAACTGGAGCTGTTTGGCGTCGGTGTTGACCAGTTGATCGAAGCGGTACTTGCCGATGAGGCTGCGAATCTCTCGAAGCAATGTCTGAAGACGGCGCTCAGCATTATCAACGGTCTTGACGCTGACAAAAAAGGAGTAAGGGTCTTCGATACGCCAGACCAGATACGTCTTGGTGATGACGCTGTAGTTGTCAGCCGTCGTCTGTTCCTCTGACACGTCGTCCAGAATCTGGAGCTTTTTAGAAAACTTGTAGGGAGTCTGGATGGGTGAGGGCCACTTGAAATACAGTCCCGGCTTGTCGATGACACTGCCGGGCTGCGCAAGCTGGCCATCCGCGTTGCGGATCAACTTACCGTCAACCATCTGCGGCGGCTCAGCTTTGTCAAAAGTGGTGAGAACCGCTACTTCGTCGTAACGGACCTGGTAGGCGAACATATAAACCAGCAAAACGCCTACGACGATGATTCCAATGAGGATGGCAAGTCGATTTTTCATCTTCTGATTTCCATTCACCGGTTATGCCGGCGTCAGCTTCAAACTCCAACCTAACACTGCCGGTTAACCGGCGCGACTTATCACTTTGTTTTCATCAGGCTGTCAAGCGTGCTCTGTACGTCGGTCAGGTCGATACGAATAAGCGGCGACCGAAGCTCGCCGGAGCCAATCAGGATTTTTCGTGTGTCGGTGATTCCTTCCGCCAGCGCACGCAGATAAAGCCGGGTTCGATATAGCTGTGGTGACTGGTGATACGCGAGGAGTTCCGCATTGAAACGATCCGCTTTGGCGATTTCTCCGATCGCGCGTTCCCAGCGGTAAGAGCGAGCGTCGTAGATCAGCTCTGCAGCCTTGCCGCGGGCGTTTGTGAGCAGACGTTCGACTTCGACCTCTTTGGCGAGAACTTCAGCAGAGCGAGCTTTAATTTCATCTGGCTTAGCGCCGGGATTGGACGTCAGATCCGCCAGCCGTCGTTGTGCGGTTTCGAGATCGACAATCGCGCGGCTGATATTCAGGGCCTGATCGTGGGAGCCGGCCACCGCAGCGAGAGTCTCGGCAGCATCTTTTTTGGCGTCTTCGATAGTTCGCTGGCGATCCTGTAAAGCACCGATCTGCTGGTGAAATGCGCTGGCGACATCGCTTTCGGATGGAGGATGGATGCCCATGAAGCCGGCAAAAACCACCTCCAGGCCGAGCTTAGCTGTGTCAGCTTCGTGTTGAATACTCTGACGCAGGCGGTCTCCCGCTCCGACCCGCTGATGCCCGATGATCGTGTCAATATCTTTTGTGACGAGAAACCGATTCAACTCGCGCTCGGAAAGCCGGGTGAGCATCAGTTTCGGATCGTCCACCTGGTTGGCGTAATCCGTCAGATTTTTGATGCGATACTGGACGACCAGTTGCAGGCCGACTAGACCAATATCCGCGGTACGTTTATCCACCGGCTGTTCGTCGGCTTCGGCATTGAGCGGTGCGGCGAACGGCGTCGGCGCGGTGACCAGATAATCTTCCGTTCCCACGACGTGCTCATTGGTCCAGAGAATTGCCGTGTTCGGCTTGAATCCTTCTTTTGCCGAGCCAACGGTGATCTGAAGCACTCGTCCGACGGGATACGTTTGGGCCTCCTCAAGCGGCCAGGGCAGCTTGAGGTGCCAGCCGGGACCAAGTTCCTCGACGATCCTGCCAAATCGTGTCCGCAACGCCCGTTCGTGCGGCTGCACGACGGCGATCGAACTGATCAAAATCAGCACTACGAGAGCGAAGGCGACCAGCGGCGTGATGGCTTTACCCAGCAGTTGGTAAAACCAGCTTCGCGAAACCTCGAAACCAAATTGGTAATTGAGCGCATCACTGAGTGCTTTTGCCAGCGATTTGGGGCTTGTCAGCAAGCCGAGAATACGGCTGTCGAAAGCGGGACGGGGTATTTCACCTGGCCGACGAGGTCGGTAGGCGTTAAGCACAAAGGTCAATAACACTTCAGCACCCAGCACCAGAAGGATGATGGGGATCGCCAGCGTTACGACCATGAGTACTTCGGGCCTGCCGAACTGCTTGCCGATGAGTCCAATCGCGGCGATCACCGCGATCAAGGCGTTACCCATTAAGTAGCCGGCTCCGCCTCGGAGGACCTGCCACTCGGCCACTTTCGTCATGCCCGCTTCATAGCGCGCGACGATAAACGCCACGAACCCGAGCACGAATGTGAAAAGAGCCGGCACGAAAGGTGCGACTCGGTTGACATCTTCCTGATAGCTCAGATCGATCAGTTTGTCCGCTTTGTAAGCTTGGACGAAGTGGTAAAGGAAAATCCCTCCAACGGTCAGGAGGTAAACCGCGACGATCGCTCCGACTGCTGCCAGCCCCCATTTGTAAAGGTTATTCAGCCGGCGGCGAGCGATTTGCAGGTCGTCGCCATGTTCCTCAAACAGGGCTGCGGTTTGTGCCTGAGCGCGGGCGAGTTGTTCGGTTTCGAGAGCCTCGGCGCGTTCGAGTCGGTGTTGATGGTAAAGGAGTGCAAGTACGATCCAGATGGACAGGCCGCCGAACAGATGAAACGCAACTACGTAAAGAGCCGGTGCCTGTGCAGCCAGCCCGGTTAAACCCAGCAGTACGGAGAGCAGAAGCTGGATGCCTAGGCCGAAAAGCGCCGCATTAGTCGCCCGACGGTAGGACTGTTGGTCTGACGCCATAGAAGATTCCGCGTTCCTAAATCGTGGTTACGCGAGATGCCCCATTTATTTGGGGAGCTTCGCGGCAGATGATGAGCCAAAGAGGCACCGGCAACGTATCAAGCTTGCAACCCTGTACCCAAAACTCGACACTACTCCACAACATGTTTCAGCAGATTTTCACTATTGCCCGTAACACGTTCATAGAAAGCATACGTCAGCCGGTGTTCGCGGTTCTGATTCTTGGGGCTACGCTGCTCCTGATTCTCAACCCGATGATCTCTGCGTACACGCTCGATGATGATAACAAGCAATTGCTGGACATGGGTTTGAGTACCTTGCTGCTGGCTGGCGTGTTTCTGGCTGCCTTCACCGCCACAGGCGTACTCTCCGAAGAAATTGAAAACCGCACGGTTCTGACCGTCGTCAGCAAGCCCATTGCACGGCCGGTATTTGTCTTGGGTAAGTATTTTGGTGTCGTGGGCGCCCTCGGGATGGCTTACTGGGCACTGACCGTAGTTTTCCTGTTGGCGTACAGGCATAAGGTCATGCAGACCGCCTCTGATCCCTTCGACACGCCGGTGCTGACCTTTGGCATCGTAGGCCTGCTCATCGCGCTGATCGTATCGATTGTGGGTAACTATCTGTACCAGTGGATTTTCTCCAGTACGTTTGTCGTCATGTTCGCCCTGTTGGAAACGCTGGCCTGGGTCATGGTGCTGGTTATCAACCCGGAGTGGAGGTTTCAATCTCCCGCAATCGACTGGCACCCGCAAATCATGTGGGGTCTTCTTCTGATCTTTGAGGGCTTGCTCATCATCACCGCGGTCGCGATCGCGGTCTCAACCCGACTTGGGCAGGTGATGACGCTTGTCGTGTGTTTTGGCGTAGCCCTGTTGGGGATGGTCAGTGACTATTTCCTCGGTCAGCGGGCGAATGAGTCTCGCATCGCAGGATTTTTTTACCGGGTTATTCCCAATCTCCAACTCTTCTGGCCAGCAGATGCTCTGACACAGGGCAATGATTTCACAGGTGGCTATATCGCGATGCTGAGCGGATACAGTGCACTGGTGATCGTGGCTGTGCTCGCGGTTGCCGTTGCGTTGTTTCAAACTCGTGAGGTTGGCTGATTCAATAGGCAAAATCAAAAGAACTCAAAAAGTCTTCATGAATCGCAGCATCATGCCACCGCAGGTACCGCTTGAGTTGACGATCCAGCTACGCGGCGTACCGGTGACTTAGCAGCATCGGCGTCGGCCATCTCAATTTCCTCTCCTGCTCGCACCAGTCGGGCGGAGTTAAACGTCACCACGAGACCGCTGGCGACGTGTAACACCGCAGCCAGAATCGGCGAGACATATCCAAATGCCGCCAACGCCATGAAGATCAGGATGAACAGCCCGCCGATCCACAGGTTCTGACGGATGATGCCGCTCGTCCGCCGCGACAAATCTATGAGGAAGGGGATGCGATTAAGGTTGTTGTTCATCAGCGCGATATTGGCGGAATGGATTGCCACATCGCTGCCTGCCGCACCCATGGCGATGGAGATATCGCCAGCGGCCAATGCTGGTGCGTCGTTGACGCCGTCACCAATCACCGCCACGCGGTGTCCCTTGCTCTTAAGTTCATCCACCATTTCGAGTTTCTGGTGGGGAAGCACCTCAGCACGGTAGTCGGTGTGCATCTGTGCCGCGACGCGCCGGGCGACACTCTCACGGTCGCCGGTAACGATGATCAGTCGGTTGAGACCCAGCTCGCGCAGTCGATCCATAGCAGCCGCAGCCTGTGGCCGGGTATTGTCCTCAAGCCCGATCCATCCAAGCATCTGCCCGCCGCGCACCACATAGAGCACACTGAGGCCTTCGGTCTCCTGACTTTCCTGGATCCCCGCAATTTCCTGAGCGGCACCATCCACCAGTTGAATTCCAGGAGTATCGGTGCTGGTAATCCAGTTGGCGCGGCCGACAAAAACCTGTTGACCTTCGATGACTCCTTTAACGCCCCTGCCGGAAACCTCCTCAAATCCTTGCACTTCCGCGAGCATCAACCTCGCCCGCTTGGCTACATCGGTTACAGCTCGTGCTACCGGGTGACGGCTGTTCTGCTCCACGCTGCCGGCAATTCGCAGCAGTTCCGCCCCTTCAACACCTGCGGATGGTGCCAGACGTGATACCTGGAGTTGACCAGTTGTCAGCGTGCCGGTTTTATCAAAGATGATCGCGGTCAAATTCCGCGCTGCTTCGAGATCAACCACGCTCTTGACTAAAACACCTAACCGGGCCGCAGCGGACAAGGCGGCGACCATAGCTGTTGGTGTAGCCAGAATCAGGGCGCAGGGGCACGCAACTACCAGCATCGCGATCGCCCGCTCCATCGGATTCGACAAGCCGAGCTTAGTGACAAAAAACAGCACAATGCCGACGATCATCAGAATTGTCGGCGTGTACCAGGCGGCATAACTGTCGATCATTCGCATGATCGGGATTCGTGTGCGCTCTGCCTGAAGGATCAAATCCTTTACCCGACCCAGCGTCGTATCTTGACCTGCTTTGGTCACCTCGATGTCCATGACGCCCGTGACGTTGATCGTTCCGCCGAAGGCGTCATCACCTTCGACTTTATCCACCGGGAGCGACTCACCTGTGATGTTGGCCTGGTTTACAGTGCTCATCCCACGGACAACGCGACCATCGGCAGGGATGTTGTCTCCCGGCCGCACCCGCACCACGTCGCCGGGCTTGAGGTCTTTCGCCTCGACTTCGCTTTCCTGCTCGCCGCGCACCAGGTGAGCTCGTGTCGGTGTGATTCGAACCAGTGACTCGATGCTCGCCTGCGCACCCAATGCAGTACGGTTTTCGATCAAGACCGCGATAATCATGAAAAAGGCGATCGCAGCTGATTCCTGATACTGCTGAATGGCGAAAGCGGCTATCACTGCGAGGGCGACCAGTTCATTCATGTGCATGTGGCCGCGCAGCATGTCCTTGATGGCGACCCAGACCAGAGGGGCACCGAGCAGGATGGCCGAAACCATCCCCAGTAGCGTTGCGTAAATATTGGTATCGCTACCTTCGCTCTTGCCGAAGAGAAATTGCGCCGCAAACGAACTGATTAAGAGCATCCCGCCGACGAGGGTGGCGAGAATCTGTATGCCCACTCGGCCGGTACTTTTTTCGACCTCAAGGCCTTCCTTCACGTAGTCGTGCGCCATGCCAAACTATTCCTGAATTGAGGTTGCGATGAGTGCTGATGTTACACGGAGACGGTTGGAACTCATGTTACGCGACCGGCCATTGTCGGGTTCTACTTAAATATCTGGCGAACCACGATCTTATGCGCCAGCCCCAAGTCGGTCCGCCATGCTGGCCATAATCCGACCAACAACCCTTGCCATAATTTCTGGGACACCGCGTATGAATGGATTATTATGCAAACAATTGAAAACAAAACAATTAAGACGAGCTTAGACGTAGAAAAACTCTGCCTTTTCGATCGCAATTGGCAAGATGAAATGAAGCTTACCCGGTATTTTGTTTGGTATCCGCGGTTGGTTTAGTGGGATGAGATTGAATTGAGTTAGCAGGAGGAGCAAACTTCAGCCGAGCAGCAAGAGATGCTGCATAGAGTGCGATGACCATAACCAGATGGAACTCCTGTGTTTCGCTGGTGCGCAGTGAGATTGGCACATGCTTGCCAGTCCAATCGACGATACGTTTGGGCCAGGGGAGCAGGAACGCAACGATGGTAGCCACCGTTGTTGCGTTGGTTGGCCAGAACCACGACGCCGGTTGGGCGGGGTCGTCGAGTTTCCACTTCCGCTCCAGAAAAAGCGGGACAACCACACACGCGAAAACCGAGCCGAATTCGATGATTTGTTTGGGAAGTTTGCCAAAGAGATCACCCCAGATGCCGGGGAGGTTGTGAAGATTGGTCTCGCCTTGATCGTTATGCTGCTTGAACCAACTCAACTGGTGAAGGACTTTTTCGCGTGCGTCACCGGTTATGGTTCCTTTGACTCGAGGATCGATATTGGGAACGCCATCGTTTTTGATTTCTTCCGGGTCTCCGGGTAACCGCATGCGACGGATATGTTGGCCCCAACTGCTTTCCTCGCCGGCGATGTAGAGGAGTCCAATGATCAATAGGATGGGGATAAATCGCAGCGAGTGAGTCGGCAGTCCTGCACGGTGATGAAATGCCACAACCCCAGCACCAGCTCCAATCAATGCAGCTACGACCGTTGCCCACTCGATCGGCCCCTCCTTATAGACGAGCAGCCCCGATGCCTCCGGATAGAAGATGCCCAGCACCAGCAGGAGTGTTACAGGTGCCAGTGGCATCCAAACGGTCCAGCCCACGGAAAGATCGTGAATACGTCTAGTCATACCAGGGTACCTCTCGGAAGGGGTGGGCGATTGTCATCATAACCAACCAGACTGTGTCGATTTGGGTGATGAAAATCGAACAATTACCCCTTTCATACGGCTCTGCGACGGCTGGCTTCTTGCTGTCTGCCAGCGGTATCGTTCTAATGCCCGACTCACCTGATTTAACCAACCAGTATTCTGGAGTCCTTCAATGCCCAGGAAAATGACACGCTACGCAGTTGTCGGCACCGGTGGTCGCGTCACGATGTTTATCGATCCGCTTGCGACGCGCTTCAACAAGACTAACCAGATCGTCGGCCTGTGTGATACGAACCCTGGTCGGCTTGAGTACCACAACGACCGCCTCGTCAGCCTGGGTCACCCCCGCGTGGCGACCTATCTAGCCAAAGATTTCGATCGAATGATTCGTGAAACCAAGCCTGATGCGGTCATTGTTACCACGGTCGATGCTTTTCATCACCAGTACATCATTCGTGCGCTGGAACTCGGATGCGATGCCATCACTGAAAAGCCGATGACGACCGATGACAAGAAGTGTCGCGCTATCTTCGATGCAGTCAAGCGCACAGGGCGCAATGTTCGCGTCACATTCAACTATCGCTGGGCTCCCGGCCCGACGCTGGTCAAGCAGCTGCTGTCACGAGACATTATTGGTGAGATCATCCACGTGGATATGGAATATCTGCTCAACACCAGCCATGGCGCAGACTATTTCCGTCGTTGGCACCGCGAAAAGGATAAGTCGGGGGGCTTGATGGTACACAAGAGCACCCACCATTTCGATCTTGTCAACTGGTGGATCAACTCCGTGCCCGAAGAGGTGTACGGTCACGGGCGGCTTGCGTTTTATGGCCGAAAAAATGCCGAGAAGCGAGGTCTCAAAGTCAAATACAGCCGCTACACGGGTCAGAATACCAAAGGCGACCCCTTCGCTTTGAAGCTTACCGATCAGGGTTATATGCTCGACATGTACGCCAAGACGGAAAAATATGACGGCTATATCCGCGACCGCAATGTATTCGGCGACAACATCTCAGCGGAAGACACCATGAGCCTGCTCGTGAAATACCGTACCGGCATCGTGCTCAATTACTCGCTTAACGCTTATCTCCCGCGCGAAGGATTCCACATCGTTTTCAATGGGACCAAAGGACGACTGGAATACAACGAAGACCACGGGATGCACGTGATCGAAGGGTCAAAGAAAAACTCCAGCCCGGAAGGTCACGACCTTAACTGGGAAAGTCGCTGCATCGTTCATCCACTCTTTGGTCGCCCATATCGAGTGGAGATTCCCAAGGCAGAGGGCACCCACGGCGGCAGCGATCCTTTGCTTGCTGAACAGATTTTCTCCCCCAAACCCCCCAAGGAAAAATGGGGTCGCAATGCCGGTCACGAACAGGGTGCGGCGTCGATTCTGATTGGCATCGCTGCCAACCAGTGTTTCGTGACACATAAGCCAGTCTCTATCGCGAAACTCTGCCCACAGTTGGGGAATCGAAAAAAACTGAGCGAGCTGAAGTAAAACAACTTCGACTCGGCGTATTCATGACTGCAACAAGTGATTTGAAACAAGAGCGTGAAAACGCAGTTTGTGGGTTCACGAGTGTAGAAATCTGCTCCGTGTGGGTGTCATGAAACGCAGCGGATCGGTTGCGTTTCGCAGGAGTGCCCATGTTTCAAATCATTCTCCTGACCGGCATTGTGTTGTTAATGGCTTCAGTAGTATTTGCGGACACGCCAACCACCCAGCCGCAATCCATCGAAGTGGCCGGCGTCACAACAACTTATTTTCATAACTCGCACGCGGATGTCATCCTTAGCCGCTTAGTCCAGACCGATACGCTTGATGGCAAGGGCAAGGTATCGCCGCTTAAGCTCGTGTCGCTGTACACCGATCAGCTCGGTCGAGGAAATCAGCCCGACAAGAGCCGCGACCTGGCGCAGCAATATGGATTTTCGATTTACAACACAGTCACAGATACGCTGACGCGCGGCAAAGGCACCCTTGCAGTACGTGGTGTGCTCCTTGTTGCCGAGCACGGCAACTATCCGCACTCGCCGACAGGTAATACGCAGTATCCCAAACGCCGCCTGTTTGAGGAGATCGCGAAGGTGATCGAAAAGAGCGGCCAGCCAGTGCCGGTCTTTTGCGACAAACACCTGAGCGATAACTGGACCGACGCAAAATGGATCTACGACACCGCCAAGCGGCTTAAGATTCCTTTGATGGCCGGTTCATCGCTGCCGACGCTCTGGCGTGAGCCGCAAGCCGACGTCAAAAGGGACGCGGAGGTAAAGGAGATCTTCGCGCTCTCATACCACACGCTCGACCATTACGGATTCCACGCGCTGGAAATGGTGCAGTGTCTTGTCGAGCGGCGAAAGGGCGGCGAAACAGGAATTCGTGCGGTGCAATGTCTCAGTGATGATGCGGCGTGGGAAGCGTTTGACAAAAACGTATTCGACAAAAAGCTCTACGAGGAGGCACTGGCGCGGCAGTCTCGCAATGGTTTTAATGGCAAGCACCCGCGCGAGTCTGTGCCGCATCCTGATCTTTTCATCATCGAGTATGCCGATGGGCTCAGGGCTTACGTGCTGACGCTAAATCCAGCGATCGGTGAGTGGTCGGTGGCATGGAGGAACGGTGATAGCTCTGTGCAGTCCACGCGATTTGTCACTCAGGAAGCGCGTCCAGCCATGCATTTCACGTTCCTGCTTAACGGCATCGAGCAAATGATGATCACAGGTCAGCCCGCCTGGCCGGTCGAACGTACGCTCATGACCAGTGGCTTGCTCGATGCGCTGCTGCAATCAAAAACACAGGGCGGTAAGCGGATTGAGACACCCTACTTGATGTTCAGCTATAAGAGTGATTGGAACTGGAAGCAGCCGCCCCCGGCCCCGCCTGGACGACCATTTACAGAGCAATAGCAATTATTGTTTAACGCCAGATTGCTGGAAGACATTCATCGCGGGCAGGATCTTTGCGTGGTAAGTTCAACCATATGCACCTTTCGTGTGTTTTCCCAGCACACGCAATAGCCGCTCGTCTGCGCCTTTCAGCACGTGGTCAGGCATTCGGTAATTCAGGAACGGGTAAAACTTCTGCGACACGAATCGCATCGAGTAGGACTGTTGGAGCAGGTAGCGAGTGCGGTTGCTGGTGTTAGGCGCTCCGCGGTGCCAGACTTGGGAGTGTTGCAGGTAGATGTCCCCTGCCTTGCAGAGAATGGACTGGCCGCCGCGACCTTCAAAAGTGGGATTCTTGAGGTCATTAGGTGCGCGGCCTGAATAGTGGCTGCGCGGAACGAATTGCGTCGGTCCGTATTGCTCCTCGTCAAGGTCGGTCAACGGAATCTGCACGTTGAGTACAAAGCAGGGAATGGTCAGTCGTGCATCGAAACGAGGCACGCTGTCGGGCATGTTCGGCCAGAGAAGTGCAGGAATATCCACGTGATAATTATCAATCGCACGACCCGGCGGGTTACGTACCACGTTATTGGCGATCAAATGGCAATCCGCACCGAGTATCGTTTCCATCAGCGAAATAATGGGTTCTCTGATGAGCATGTCTCGGAACAGGTTGTCCCACTCAAAGAGTCGAACCGCGATCCACTCGCCATAGATCGTGTCGGTGGTATGAACGCGTGGATCAGCGAAAACTCGATCCACCCTCTCGCGCAGTGCCGTGACATCTGTCGGCTTCAACATATCCTTGAGAAGCAGGCAACCCTCAAGGCGAAATTCGTCGACAAGTGCCTGGTTCTTTTCGGCGGAAAAGGGTTGTGATAAAGCGACAGGATTCGTAGTTGGCATGTTCAGGTCTCGCATGAACAGGAATCATTACGATCGCAGACAGTGTCCCTCGCGGTAGCTGGGGAGTTAAGGGATGGGCTAAGGCTTAGTCAAGACAGGCTGAGCGATGTCAGCAGGCTCGCTTCGGATCACCGGTTCCTTGATGCGCACCCCGTCGCTCCAGGTTCCCATGAAGCCTCCCTCGCTGGCGGCCCGTATAGCGTCATCCGCGTGTTTGTTGTCAAAGGCAGCGGCGCAGAGCGCATCAAACGGTCGCCAGTAGGCGTAGTAGTCCACGTAATTCGGTGGACGTTCCCACGAAGCAACGTGGTATTGATTTGCGGTACCGGCTTTTTTTTCAGCGGTGCTCGCCCATGCAGACGGCCCAGTCCCGTCGATTTCACGAGCTTCGTAGGACAGGTCAAGTGCCAATGGGGTTGCATGATGCATGACCACGCGCGGTCGGCCATGATCGTCACTTCGGAAAAAAAGATACCGCTTGTTTTCTTTCTTAACTCGCGTCGCTTCGTTGAAGATCCGTTGCGCGTCCGCATCACCCACAATGTCATCGAAATCCCCAGCACTGGTGATCAACAGTGTATCTGCAGAGATTTTTGATAAGTCAGCCAGCGGGAAGATTTCACTCCGTCCCGGCTGGACGCACATAACGGCGCGCGGGTGCGGCAGGTTTTCCTTATCCGCCAGCGCAGCCAAATTCGCCGCGAGCACTCCGCCGCACGAGTGACCAACGATGACGAATCGCTTTCGGTCGGGAGTGACGTGACCGGGCTGGTCGAGCGTTTTAAGTGCATTCTTGACGGATGTGAGCATGGCCTCGGTGAATGTATCACCTGGAGCCAGTAGATCCGCCTGGTATCGCGGAAAGATGACGATGTTTCCACGCTTTGCCAGATGATCTATCCACGCGCCGTAGGTTCGCGGGTTCATCTGCCCCCAGCCGTGAAGAAAGACGATGACCGGAGCAGTCTTTGGTACAGGCGATGCTGGTTCGAAAAGCCAGTATTGCCCGTTGCCTTCATCATGCACGGACTTGGTGACGGCCGAATGGGCGTACTGTTTGCCGCCAGGTCCAGACGCGGGTTGCTGCGGCGCGGTGGGAGCATCACCACGCGCAGGAGAACCGTAGGTCAGCAGCAGGAGAACCAGCAGCAAAGGAAAGATAAAAGTGCGCCACTGACGTGTTTCAGCTCGCGGACGAGGCGTGCCTGGAACAAGCGCTGTTGCCGATCGAGGTGACGATGCTGCGGTGCGGCTGTTCATGGTTCGGCTGTTCGTGCTGGAGACGCCGTTTGTCGTGCAACCAGCTATTTTACCTTCCCAATCTTTTGTGGATTATCATGGATCAACGCCTATGCGCACCTCGTCTCGCCGCAAGTCGATCCGCATTGCCCATCAAGTCGGTAAAACCATCGGCTCCGCGGTGGACGTGACCACCGACCTGGCGACCGACCTTATGGGTATTCCGCGGCTGCGAAAACCCAATATCGGCGCCCCGCCGGGTATTGACTCATCTCAGCTTAAGACGCTTCCCAGCACAGATGAGTTGGTCCACATTACCTGTACTGATTACGCGCCCGAAAAAGTACAGGTTCAGACAGTCGAGGATCTGGAAGATTTTGTTGTCCATCATCGCCCAGACTGGTCTGTGGTCCGCTGGGTCAATGTGGACGGTCTGACAAATATGACGGTCATTCAGGCACTGGCGGAGAAGTACGACCTGCATCCGCTGGCGATTGAGGATGTGCTCCACATCCCGCAGCGACCGAAGGTGGACGTTTATGGCGAAGGGCCGTCCGGCGAGTCACAGACACCTGCGAGGCTGTTCATCATCGCCCGAATGCTTGAACTCAATGACCACAAGCTCTGCCGCGAGCAGATCAGCATATTTGTAGGCCACCGCACAGTCATCACGTTTCAGGAGTCCAAGGGTGATGTGTGGGATCCGATCCGTGCGAGGATCCAGAAGCCAGGCTCGCAACTGCGACTGAACGGCGCTGGGTTTCTCGCCTATTCACTGCTCGACGCGATTATCGACCACTGTTTTCCGATCCTGGAATACTACGGCGATCGACTCGAAGAACTGGAGGAGATCGTTTACGACAAGCCGACACCCGCCGTCGTGCATCAAATCCATCAGCTTCGCCGTGAACTGCTGTTGATCCGTCGTGATATCTGGCCGATGCGTGAAGTTATACACACGCTCCAGCGAGAGCCTCACGAATGTATGAGCGATACGACTCGCACCTATCTCCGCGATGTGTACGACCATACAGTGCAGATCATCGACCTGATCGAGACCTATCGAGAAATGGGCACCGGACTGACCGAGGCCTACATGTCATCGCTTTCGATCCGCATGAACGAGACGATGAAGGTGCTGACGATCATCGGCACGATCTTTATTCCGCTGACTTTTCTCGCGGGAGTTTACGGAATGAATTTTGATTACATGCCTGAGATTAATTGGCTTCGAGCATATCCGTGGTCATATCCGATCGGTTTTTGGGTGATCTGTGCCGCGATCTCAATAGCACTGGTGGTGTGGTTTAAAAGGCGCGGATGGATTTAGACATATCGGGTTTGAAAAGGAGCAGGACTTCAATCAGCCGGATGATGTTCGACTTTATTTTTGTATAGCGGCTATCTCTCCAACGCTGCCGCAATTCCCATCCCGCCTCCGACACATAACGTCGCCAGAGCGTGTCGTGATTCTCCGCGAGCGATGCGGTGCGCGAGGTGAACCATCAATCGCGCACCGCTGGCCCCTATCGGGTGGCCAAGCGAGATTGCGCCGCCGTCGGGATTAGTACGGTCGGGATCCAAATCCAATTCTTTGATACACGCCAACGCCTGTGCAGCGAAGGCCTCATTAAGCTCGATGGTGTCGAAATCGTTGAGGTTGAGTCCAGCAGTAGCGCAGAGTTTACGTGTTGCGTGGACCGGACCCAGTCCGAATAGTCGCGGCTCGCAGCCCATCGATGCGCTGGCGACAAATGTTGCCATGGGTTGCCAGCCTTCGCGCTTCGCGGTGTCTTCATCACACAGCACGAGCATGGCTGCGCCATCGTTGATACCTGAAGCATTTCCCGCGGTGATTGTGCCGTCAGCTTTGAAAACAGGTTTGAGTGTTTTAAGTTTCTCAAGTTGTGTGTTTGGTCGCGGGTGCTCGTCGCGGTTCAAGCCATCCACTTCGACCAACTCGTCGGCTAACCGGCCTTCTTCATCAGCTTGTGCATAGCGGCGCTGACTCTGAAGCGCAAAAAGATCTTGCGCCTCGCGCGTGATTTCATACTTCTGAGCAAGAGTCTCTGCGCCAAGCCCCATGTGTTCGTGGTCAAAAGCATCGCACAATCCGTCACGCAGAATCGTGCAGGTCAAAGCCTGAGGCTGTGGTTCGAGAATCGGCTTACCTTCCGCAGAGCGTTTGGCGAGGAACGGTGCGTTTGACATGGACTCGGTGCCTCCACAGAGCACGATTTTTGCGTCACCAGCTCGGATGGCTTGCGCTGCGAGGACGACAGCTTGAAGTCCCGAGGCACACATCATGTTGACGGTGTAGGCTGGCACCTCGATTGGTATGCCCGCACCAACCGCTACTTGTCGGGCGATATTCTGGCCGGCTCCGGCTGCAAGAACATTACCGATAACGACAAGATCAATTTGATCCGCCGTGATGCTCGCCGTCGTAAGTGTCGCGTGAGCAGCAGCAACACCGATCTCTACGCTACTGCGTCGAGACAGCGCGCCGAGGTAGCGACCTTGAGGCGTTCGTTTGGCTGCAATGATGACAATTCGTGACATAGGCGGCATGGGCGTTGCCCACGATAGCTCCTGAATACCATCGGGTTACTTCAACAGAAAACGTGCTTCGGCATATCTCGGATATTGCGCACGATAGGGCGGAAAGACATCTGGCCGAAGATGTCGCGATCAAGATCAATACCCGGTGCGACCTCAATGAGTTCAATGCCGTTACCGGTCAGACGAAATACAGCCCGCTCGGTGACGTAGATTACTTCCTGTCCGATTTCACGCGAGCGGAGAGCACTGAAAGAAAGTTGCTCCACACAATCGACAAATTTTCGCACCTTACCTTCGCGGACAATGCGGAGTTGATGATTTTTCACGACAACTTCCAATCCGCCGGTGGTGAAAGTGCCGCAAAAGACCAGCCGCCGAGCGGTCTGTGAGATGTTGACGAAACCGCCGACACCAGTGACGTGCGGACCGAATTTGGAGACGTTGACATTGCCGGCACTGTCGATTTGCGCCGCGCCAAGTGCTGCGAAGTCGAGTCCACGACCGTCATAGAAGTCGAATTGTGCGGGTTGGTCGATAATCGCGTGAGGATGGACTGAAGCGCCAAAAGATAAGCCGCCTGCGGGCATCCCTCCGATAGGCCCGCTTTCCACTGTCAGGGTGAACGTGTGCAGTAAACCACGCTCTGCTGCGATCCGCGAGACTCCTTCGGGCATTCCGATGCCAAGATTGGCGATCGCGCCGGGTGGTAGTTCATCGCACGCACGTGCCGCAATAATCCGACGTTCGTCGAGCGGCAGGGGATCAGGCGTGACCACGTGCCCAGCCACCGCGCTGCAATAGGCAGGATTGAAAGTTTCCGCAAAAGTCTGCTCGTGATCGTTTTCATCCGCCAGCACGATGCGGTCTATGAGGACGCCGGGAACGCGAACCTGATGCGGCGGAGCGGGTTTATCAAGGAGTCGCCTGACCTGTGCGATGACCAGACCGCGAGCGGGCAGCCCCGCATGTCCGTGCGGAGTCCCGTCCGGGGATTTATCCGAGATACCCGCGGAATTGTGAACTGCCTGTGCGATGGCAAGGACTTCGCCAACGAGTGCTTCCTCATCGAGCACGAGATTACCCAGCGGATCAGCCGCCGTGCCGCGTATCAATCCGACGTGAATTGGAAAAGATTTGTACCAAAGCCAGGTTTTGCCACCCAGTTTGATTCGTTCGACAAGTTTTGAGCCATCGGCAACCAATCTGGCCGCGAGATCATTGAGACAGCCGGACTGCTGGTCCGGGTCAATGTAGGTGCCTAAGCCGATGTGGGTGATACAACCTGGCCGTCCTGCTGCGATATCGCGGAAGAGCTGGCACACCACACCTTGCGGGAAATTGAATGCCTCGAGCTTTCCTTCCGCAGCAAGCTGGCCAAGCTTCGGCGCAAGGCCCCAATGCCCGCCAATGGCACGACGAATCAATCCTTCGTGTCCAAAGTGATTAAGTCCCCGCTGTTTCCGGTCACCCTGTCCTGCTGCGTAAACGAGCGTGAGGTCACGGGGGTGATGCTGTGCGAGAAACCGTCGCTCAATCGCAGCACTGAGTGCTTCAGGATGACAGGCTCCGACAAAGCCACCAGAAGCAACCGTTGCGCCGTCAGGAATCAACGCGACAGCTTCGTCAGCAGTGCAGAGGAGTTGTTGCAGGCGTGATTTCATGCGCTGAGTCCGCAACGATACTTCGTTGATAGGAATTCGAAAAGGAAAATACTACCGTTATCCAAACCACCCGCCGTTGATATGGACGGTATGGCCATTTACATAAGACGCCAGATCGCTGCACAGGAATAGGATCACGCCCGCGATCTCGTCGGGCTCTCCAAAACGACCAAGCGGAATATTGACGAGCATCTGGGCACGCGCATCCTCGGGGATCGATTTTCCCATATTGGTGAGCACGACACCCGGGGCGATGGCGTTGACGGTGATACGGCGTTTGCCAACTTCACGGGCCGCGACGCGCGCCATGGCGGCGACGCCCGCCTTGGCGGCCGCGTAGTTTGATTGGCCGAAGAAACCGATTGATGACGCGATCGAGGAAATGTTGACCACACGTCCGCCGTCACGCATGACCTCAAGCCCAGCCTGCATGGTGTGGAACACGCCGGTAAGGTTAGTGTCGATGACGCTTTGCCACTCATCCTCAGTCATTTTTTTGATCGTGCGGTCACGGAGGATCCCCGCATTGTTGACCAGTATGTCGATCCCTCCGAAACGAGACTTGGCTTCAGCCATCATGGCTCGAACTTGTGCAGGATCACGGACATCAGCGGGTGATGTGATGGCTCGCTGTCCCAGGTTGCGGACAACATCCTCAGCTTTGTCGCGGTTACTGCCGGAAGGATCGTTGAAGTAATTAACGATGACCGTTGCGCCAGCCCGATGAAGCATCGTCGCGGTTGCACGGCCTAAGCCCTCACCCGCGCCAGTGATCAACGCAACCTTACCCGTCAGATCAATAGGAATCATGCGCGGTGATTGTCGGCTACCGCGTGCCGCTTGTCGATTCGGCGAAATCCCGTGTCACAAAAATTGAATTTACGTCAGGGCTTCGTGGCGTCTCGATGCTCGACAGGCGCATGCGACCTGGCAAAAGACTTGCGTGCTTCCATCCAGAGGCCCAGGCCGATCAGGCCGAGTCCCACGCCGGAGAGACCGCCATGAAAAAGTACGCCGCCGTTGGGATTAAGCGTTGCGTAGAGAATTGTGCCAGCAACAATAAGCCATGCTGCATAAGTAAAAATCGATTTCATGATTGCCTCCAAGAATGGAATAGGCCCCTGAACCTTCAAACCCCCGGAATCGTTTGATGCACCTCTAGCATTCCATTCACCAGCAGAAGATATGGCTCGCACGGTTGCAAGTGAAAATCATGAATTAAGGAAAAATACGAAACAAGGTCCGAAAAAATCGAGATTAATACAAAAAAAGCCCGGACAGGTATCTGTCCGGGCTTGACTCTAGTTTAATTCTCAAGTTTTCAGAGGTGATCAAGCAAGCAGTAACAGGTATCTCGTTGAATGCCTCTTGTCTCTATATTTTACTTCGGGCTGAATGGGTGCTTGGCACTGTCTTTCTTGCTCACCATTTCCTGAGCACTCGGCTCACTCTTCATAGCGCGGGCGATGGAGAGTTTGGTAGCCTGGTAGTTGTAGTCATAGATTTTCTTGTCGTCTTCAGCCTGCCAGTGGATGAACACACCACAAATGATTACGTAGTCCTCACACTTATCACGCGGGATCACACCTTCGGCGACGCTGTCGGCGACGGCTTTGGCGACGGCTGCCTGCGCCGGGCCGAACATCTGCACAGCCTGCTTGGCGCCTTTGATAGTTACCTTGGTAATCATCACGGTCGCGGGTTTAACTGCGAGGTTTGGTGTAAGCACCGCCAGCAGATTGGAGTGCCCCTGTTTCTGGTCCGCCAGAGCCTGAGCGAAGGCGTGGCCGACCGGCCCCGACTTGTCACCAATGAGCAGGTCAATATGCGCAATCTCGTTGCCGTCACCCGCAAGGGCTTCACCAATGAACATGGACATGTTTCTCTCCTATTAGGTAGGTAAGGGTTACTGAATCCAGTTTATGAAATCGTGTGGTTTGAATCTACCGAGCGGTTTTTGTAACGGGAAACGCCATAGCATGCAAACGAGATATTCCGGCTACCCCTTTCGCCCACAACAACAGAAGTAGTGACGAGTCCCCCACTATAATCTTTGTTTCATCGTCGGATCTACTGTTTTTAAGGATGCACCAATGAAAAAGCCTGCGATCCTTCTCCTCGCCTGTTTTGCCATTCTTGCATGTATCAGTCTGGCGCCAGCCAAGGACAATCTTGGCGATAAGCTCGACAAGCTCTTCGACAAGGCTGGCAACAAGACCAAAAAGGTTGTTGATAAAGTCGAAGCCAAAGTCAATGCAAAACTGGACGAGTGGATCGGCGAACCAACCGTCGCCATCGCAGGCGAACCTGATGGTAACGAATTAACACTCGTTGATAACCACCAGACGAAGGCAATTGTTATTTGCTCCGCACCGGAAAAGAGCGTCGAAAAACAAGCGGCGGATGATCTGGTCAAGTACATCAAATTGATGACTGGTGTTGAGGTCGCCCGTGCAGGCACCGCAGCGGAAGTAGCCGATGCGCTGAAGATGGACGCGGATCATCCGTTGATCGTCATCGGCTCAGCAGCTCTCAAAGCGGACCCTGATCTACAAAGGGAACTCGACAAGGTTGCAAAAAAATCGCCGACGCTTCGTGCGGATGCCATTGTGCTCAAACGCAAAGGCAATCGTGTCTATGTCGCAGGAAATCACGATGAGTCGCACTATTACGCGGTGGCGGAATTACTCTCCCGCTGGGGCTGTCGATGGTATCTACCCAGTGAGTTTGGCGAGTGCATTCCTGAAGTATCCGCGCTGAAGGTTGGCAAGCTGAATTATGCCTTTGGTTCGCCCTTTGAAGTGCGCGAGTTCTGGATTTCATGGAACGGCGAATCAGCGGGTCAGCGGGATTTTCAGCTCCGTAATTTCATGAACAATCAGGGCGTCAGCGGCGGGCATATTCTCGCTTCATACACCAAGGACCTCATCCCTCCCGGCAAGACACAGTGGAATATCCCTATTGCAGACGCGAAGACCGCTGAGCACGTCGCAAATCATCCGGAAGTGCAGAAAAATTTTGCTGCGGGTAAGGATTTTTCGCTGGGTATGGAGGACGGTCTGTATGAATCCGATTCGAAACGTGACGCAGAGCTTCAGGCCGGCCTCACGGACAAATATTTCATCAGCAACACGCTCACTGATAACTTCATGGAACTTTACAACCAGGTCGCGCAGCGACTGCTGGCCAAGTATCCCAACAGCAAGTCGCATATAGGGTTTCTTGCATATTCCAACATCACCATCCCGCCACAGCGACAGATCGTCGCCGCCAAACCTCTGGTTGCCAGCCTCGCACCGATTGATATTGATCCGAACCATGGCATGGATGATGCGCGGTTTCCTTCCGTGCGGGAATACAAGGAAATGGTTTACCGTTGGTCGGAAGTGATGCAGGGCAGGGTGTTCATATACGACTACGACCAAGGCATGCTCGTATGGCGCGACTTACCCAATCCGTCCATCGGTGCTGTAAAACAGAACATGAAAATCTACCGTGACGCGGGGATTCTTGGCGTCAGCACCGAAAGTCGATTGGCGATCGCCACCACATTTCTCAATCTTTATGTCCGCGGCCAGACGATGTGGAATCCCGATGTGGATGTCGATGCGTTGTTGGCAGATTTTTATCCAAAGTTTTATGGTCCCGCAGCTGAACCAATGTCCCGCTATTGGGGACGACTTTTCAAGGCCTGGGACGACACGATCGTTACCGAGCATGAGTTTTTTGTTATTCCCGCGATCTATACGCCGGAGCTGGTCGAGGCACTTCGAAAGGATCTCACCGAGGCGGAGGAGACCATGAAAGATGCGTCACGCAGACTCAATCATCCTCCGCGTGACTGGAAAAAATATGAGGAGCGCATGAGATTTACCCGCTTGAGCTTCAACCTCATCGATCAATACACAGAGATGTGGCACGCTGCTGCCACCGAAGGCGATTACAAAAAAGCAGTTGCCTGGGGTGATAAAGCGGTTGCAACCCGGATGGAGCTGGGCACGATGAATAACACGTTCACCACGCGCGTCATCCCAACGATGCCAGCGCCTGAAACCAAGGAAGGCGGCCCCGCGTGGCTGCTCGGTGAGGTGGAGCAGTACCGCAAGCTTGCTGAGCTCACGGATGGTCCAAAGGGGAAACTGATTATGAAACTTCCCGTGGATTGGAGCTACCGCCGCGATCCTCACGATACCGGCGTCGTCAGCGGGTTTGCGTATAAGCCGGCGGACCTGTCCTATTGGAAAGAACACGGTCAGGAATTGGTTGGCTATGCACGGAAGGACTACCCGACCACGCAATGGGAGATGATCCGCACAGATCTTTACCCGCAAGCTCAAGGTATCCTGCACCCGGACGGGCAGAGTTTTACAGGTAATCACTGGTATAAAACCACGCTCAAACTCGACGCCAGTCAGGCTCAGGGTAAGCTGCATGTGCGCTTCCCGGGCATATTCAATTCCAGTTGGTTGTATGTGAATGGCTATCTGGTGAGCTACCGGCCGCAATTACCTTTATGGTGGGCTAATGACTATGGATTTGAATGGGATGTGGATGTGACGGGTAAACTCAAAGCCGGCGAGAACACGATCACGGTGCGCTGTCTGAACCCGCACCACTTTGGGGGCATGTATCGTCGGCCATTCGTGTATCGCGAAAATTGATCAACCACAATGATGCAAGGCAGTGAACGTGTTTGATGAGCTGGTTACACGTCCACGACTTCCGGTATCAGCTTTGACCAGATTTCATACGCTTTTTTCCCGGCGCGCAATGTTCGCAGCGGGTAGCAACCGCTAGCGTCGTAGAGCCTGAGTTTTGCATGGGTGAGCTGGTCGCCCAGGTCTTTGTATTCGGGATAGTTCGGGGCATCCTGTCGCAGGTCAGGTGTTACCGCCAACAGGGTGTCGGGCACTTTGCGATTAGTCGTCGGATAGTTGATATATCCGCCACCACCGCCGTTGACGAAAGCGTAGAACGAATCGAAGGCAGTGCCGTGTCCGCGGTAACTGCTTGTGATGTCGGGAATTTTGCCGCGCAGTTTGCCTCCGTTAGCTGGATGCAAACAGATCCGTGCGCCGCCCATGACGCCAACACTCCATACATCCTGATAGTGACCGTCGTGACAGACGCCAACCGCCACCTCGACACCGGCGACCCGCTGAAGGTTGTATCCTCGACCATGCCACATTCCTTCTTCACAAACGTGAACCTTGGCCATGCGCGGGCCGAGCGTACCATCGGGTCGGACGAAGCGGTGGACGTTCAGCATCACCTCATCAATCTCCGCACCTTCCACCTCGCGGCCGGACACATACTCGGGATACCCGATCAGCGTGTACGGGGCCGCAGAAATACCGCTGACCGCTTTCTGAAAGCGTTCAAGCTCACGTCGGGTAAGCCGCATATCCGACAGCTCCGGGTGCCCGATACGCAGACCCGTGAGCGATGTTTCCGGCGTCATGAGGATCTGGACACCCGCTGCAGCAGCCTGTCTTACACCCTCGATCAGTGAATCCACGTTCCGGGCGGTGCTCGGTTTAGAGTCTTGCTTCCACACGCCGAGATTGATGAACTCCGGCCGAGGTCGAGCAGGTCCCGTGATTGTCAGATGCGACAGCGAATACTCGCCCGGCCCCTTGAGACTGAACATGAAAAGTGATTCGGGCAGGAAATCGATCTGGCGAACCGTTGCAGCAGGCTGTCCGTTGAGTAACAGCGTAATTGAGGATCCCGCGTAAGGCAGGCCGGGAAGTGTATCGTGCTGACGGATGAGCTTGAGATTATTGAATTTCGTCGTGACATTACCACTGAAGCGAGGTTGCTTTTTATGCGCCTCGTGTGTGTTGATCGTGGTTTGGCCGGTTGTGAGGTTTAACTCACAGGTGATGTACTCGAAACCAACCTGAAATCCGAAGCGAAAGACGCCCGATCGTATTGCCCCGGGTACGAATCCTATTTCGACGGTATCGTCGTCGATCAGACATGGTCGGAGAAAGACCTCCCCATTACCCGCGATCGTACTGTGAAAATGCGCAACACCCGGAGAGATCTCGCAGGTCCATCCCGGATCAGGAATCAATTCCCAGCAATCATCAAGCGGCTGTCCGAAGGGGTAATGACGACGATAAGGAGTTGGCATAGCAGGCTCGCAGGCTGGGCTGGTCAGCACATCACAGTCGGGAATAATAAACCGATACTACGCGCGCTTCCCTTTCTTCATTGAAGCGAGTACCACGACTCCGACCACGAGGACCACCGCCAGCGAAATTCCCATGCCTAAAGCAGACGATTTCAGGGTGTCAGCTTCTGAATCAGCGGAAGGCGGAGTAGATGCGGAAGTTACGGTTGGCGTCGGATGGCTTGCGATATTGGTCGGAGCAGATTCCGTGGCATGGATGGCTGGCGCGCCGTCCACTTCAAAATTATAAATCGTCTCTTTCCCTTTCACTCCGATGGTGAGTTGATCAAGATAGCCCGTAAAATCTTTGAAAGTGCCGCCACTGGCTGCGCCCGCAATCACTGAGATGCCTGGCGCATTGTCCATGGTGTTGGCAACGATGGCATGGTCACCTAACGCCTCAATGATTTGCTGGAGTGTTTTCGAGTTGCTGCCGCGTCCCGCAATGTTTTCTTTACCTACGATCCACCAGCCGCCAACCGCCGGGCTCGCGTCGTGCGTAGTCGAGCCGCCGACACCCGTGTTCCACGTACCGCGTTTGATTTTGAGATTTCCTCTGGGAGGAGGCTGCTGGGCTGGGTCAAAAGAAAGAATGTCATCTCCGCCGAACCGTCCATCCCACTTGCCGTTATCGTTCGTGTCGAGATGGATATTGAGATATGGTGCGATGTCTTCGGTGGCTGAGGTTACGACGAACGTGCTGAAAGTTAACCGCGTCAAATCGGATAGTTTGATACCGTCGAAATCGCTGGTGCCGACCCAGATTTTGCCGCCCTTGTCTTTGCCGTCGCCGTTTCCGGTATCGAGCCTCAGGCTGCCTTGACCGAGGATTTGCGGTGAAGGCTCCTGCACATAGCGGCCTGAAGCAGTCCTGGTCGTCGTGATTTTCCAATGCTCGCTCTGATGAGGAGAGACAGTAACAGTCTCCGCAGCATGAGCCCCGGCGACCAGCGGAAGGAGAATTATTCCAATCCAAAGTGATGTGAACTGGCGCATGAGCGGCACTCCGAAAGATAGGCGAGCGATCAGCGCGAACGAAGTGAATCCAACCAAGACCCGGTTGCAAACCTCGATCAGTTGTAATCGCTTGTCAAAGATAAAGCGAATCCCCATAGGTGGAGGTGGGGGACTCGTTTGAGGCTGAAGATTTACGGCAAACTCGATACCCCCATGAGGTAGCGATCAATTTCACGAGCCGCCTGCCGTCCTTCGGCAATCGCCCAGACGATCAAGCTGGCGCCGCGACGGGCATCACCAGCGACAAAAATACCGTCAACATTCGTCGCAAACTTACCGAACTCAGCGCGAATGTTGCTTTTGTTGTCTGTCGCCAGACCAAGCTTTTCCACCACTGTCGGCTCAGGGCCTGTGAATCCGATTGCCAGCAGCACCAGGTCGGCAGGCCAATCGTACTGGCTTCCCTCCACCTCGCGAGGGTTGGCGTAATCGCCATTACTCATACGTTCCCACTCGACCCTGACCGTGCGGACCGCTTTGACGTGTCCAGTTCCATCATCGACAAACTCTTTGGTGACAAGGTTGTATTTGCGTGGGTCGTTACCAAAAAGCGCCGCACTTTCTTCGTGACCATAGTCCACCAGCAGCACCTCTGCCTCCTGAGGCCAGGGGTTATGCGGCTCACGCGTTTTGGGAGGCTGCGGCTTGCGCGCGAAATTGACCAGGCTCTTGCATCCGTGTCGTAATGCAGTGCCGATACAGTCCGTACCCGTATCGCCCGCACCGATGACGATGACATGTTTTCCTTTTGCGCTGATGTATTGCCCGTTGCGCAGATCGCTGTCGAGCAGACTCTTGGTGTTTTTGTGAAGGAACTCCATTGCCAGATGGATTCCTGAAAGCTGTCGGCCTGGTATTCGCAGGTCCTGCCCTTTCAGCGCACCGACAGCAACGAGGATCGCGTCATACTCACGGCGAAGTTGCGCCGCATCGACATTAACTCCCACATGTGCATTGGTGCGAAATTCGACCCCCTCTGCCGCGAGCAGGTCCACACGGCGCTGGACGTTTTTCTTATCGAGTTTCATGTTCGGCACGCCGTACATGAGCAAGCCGCCGAGACGATCATCGCGTTCGAAAACCGTCACGTGATGTCCGGCATAATTGAGCTGTGCCGCGGCTGCGAGACCTGCGGGACCGCTGCCAATCACAGCCACGCGCTTACCCGTGCGATGCGCGGGAGGACGAGGGACGATCCAGCCTTCGGCAAAGCCACGATCCACGATGGCGTTTTCGATACCCTTGATGGCAACCGGCGGGTCGGTGATTCCCAGTACGCAGGCTGATTCACAAGGTGCGGGGCAGATGCGGCCGGTCCATTCGGGAAAATTATTGGTCTTGTGAAGTCGCTCCAGTGCTTCACGCCATCGACCGCGATAAACCAGGTCATTCCACTCTGGTATGAGATTGTGCAGCGGACAACCTGTGGTCTTGCCGTCGGTATCCAGGCCGGTGTGACAGAAGGGCACGCCGCAATCCATGCAGCGAGAACCCTCCTGCTTGAGGTTTTTTTCAGGTCGCGGCGTATAGAGTTCAGCCCAATCACGCACGCGCTCCGTCGCCGGTCGGCGTACGGGTGCTTGCCGCGAGTGTTCCATGAATCCGGTCGGCTTGCCCATGTTTGTCTTTCTTCAGCCACGAATAAGTAAAAATCGATTCGGAATCCTGCGGATTAATTCTTCTCTCCAGCCGGTTCTTCCGTGATAACCGGCAACTTGATTCCTCCCGGCAGATCGGTTGCCTCCCCGCCGCCAGCACTGGCGGAGTAGAGCGATTCTTCCTCAATTTCCGCCAGTGCCCGCTTGTATTCGCTGGGCATGACCTTGTGAAATTGTTTGATCGCTGTTTCCCACGAGTTGAGCAGTTCACGGGCTATCGTGGATCCGGTCGCCTGTTCGTGAAGCTCAATGATTTGTTTGAGTTCTGCGATATCGAGAGCATCGTCAAGCTTTTCGAGTTCGACCATTTCGGGATTACACCGTGCGGGGAATAGGCCCTCCGGGTCATACACATAAGCAATTCCACCGGACATACCCGCAGCGAAATTGCGACCCGTAGAACCGAGCACGACAGCTCGTCCATTGGTCATGTATTCGCAGCCGTGATCACCGCAGCCCTCGACGACCGCTGTAGCGCCGCTGTTGCGCACACAGAAACGCTCGCCGACGATACCACGGATAAACGCTCGGCCGCCTGTTGCGCCATAGAGCACAACATTGCCCGCGACGATGTTGGCCTGGGCGACAAAGCCCGCGTCCAAGGCTGCTTTGTGTGGATAGACGATGATGTGACCGCCGCTGAGTCCTTTGCCGACGTAATCGTTCGCATCGCCTTCGAGTTCCAATGTAACACCACTCGCGAGCCACGCTCCGAAGCTCTGCCCCGCACTGCCTGTGAACTTGATACGAATGGTGTCCTCTGGAAGACCTTCGTCAGCATAGCGCTTGGCAATTTCGTGACTGAGCATCGTGCCCACGGTTCGGTTCGTATTGCTGATGGGCAGATCAATTCTGACCTTCTGCTGACGTTCCAGTGCGGGGGTGGCACGGACGATGAGCTGATTGTCCAGTGCATGCTGGAGGCCGTGATCCTGCGCAATGCTGCGAGTAACTTTGACCTCCTGATGCGGTCGTCGTGCGGGAGTGAGAATAGATGTGAGATCCAGTCCTTGCGTCTTCCAATGCCGGATCGCATGGTCCACTTCGAGCAGGTCGCTTCTGCCAACCATGTCCTCAAACTTTCGGAAGCCCAGCGCTGCCATGTGAGTGCGAACCTCTTCGGCGAGCAGGAAGAAGAAGTTGATCACGTGTTCAGGTTTTCCGGCAAACTTGGCTCGTAGTTGCGGATCCTGGGTCGCAATCCCAACCGGGCAGGTATTGAGATGACAGACCCGCATCATGATGCAGCCGAGCGTAATCAGCGGCGCGGTGGAAAAGCCAAACTCTTCCGCCCCCAGCAACGCGCCGATGACAACATCGCGTCCTGTCTTGAGTTGACCGTCCACCTGAAGAACCACTCGCGAGCGCAGGTTATTGAGCACGAGGGTCTGGTGTGCTTCAGCCAGACCGATTTCCCACGGCCCGCCTGCGTGCTTCAGGCTCGTCAGCGGTGAAGCCCCCGTTCCGCCGTCGTGGCCGGAAATCAGGATGAGATCGCTATGTGCTTTGGCGACGCCTGCCGCAACGGTTCCAACACCGGTTTCCGCAACAAGCTTCACGCTGATCCGCGCGGATGGATTGGCGTTCTTCAGGTCATAAATGAGTTGCGCCAAATCTTCGATGGAATAAATATCGTGATGCGGTGGAGGACTGATGAGCGTCACTCCGGGTGTCGAATGGCGCAACCCCGCGATGTAGCGGTCCACCTTGTGGCCGGGTAACTGGCCGCCCTCGCCCGGCTTGGCTCCTTGAGCAATTTTGATCTGGAGTTCGTCAGCCTGCGTGAGGTAGTTGATAGTCACGCCGAATCGAGCGGAGGCGACCTGCTTGATCGCACTGCGGCGAGAATCACCATTAACGTCGGGTACATAACGGCGCGAATCTTCGCCACCTTCTCCGGTGTTGCTTTTACCGCCGATACGATTCATCGCGATCGCAAGTGTCTCGTGGGTTTCGGGTGAAATGGACCCCAGACTCATTGCGCCGGTGCAAAACCGTTTGACGATTTCCCGTGCCGGTTCGACTTCTTCGATCGGAACCGAGGGCAGAGTGTGATTAAAGGCAAAAAGCCCGCGCAGCGTGCAGGCACGGGTTGCTTTTTCATCAACCACCTTGGAATACGTCGCGAAGCCTTCGCGCGTGTTCGACTTCACCGCGGCTTGAAGATACGCAATGGTCTGTGGGTCGAGCATGTGGCTCTCGCCGTCACTGCGCCATTGGTACTGCCCGCCACTGGGGAGCACGGATTCCGCGTGCATTTCGCGGCGATGGGGGTAGCCGATTTCGTGACGACGTACGGCTTCGCGGGCAATTGCCTCAAAGCCGATTCCCTCGACTCGCGAAGCGGTAGCGTTAAAACAGCGGTCAATGACTTCAACATTCAACCCCACCGCTTCAAATATCTGTGCTCCCTTGTAGCTCTGGATCGTTGAAATACCCATCTTGCTCATGATTTTGAGCATGGCCTTGTTCATGGCCTTGATGTAGTTGGCGGTGATCTTTTCGTCGGTGAACTTCTTCTGGCTAATGATGCCTTCGCGCGTGAGATTCCACGCTGCCTCAAAAGCCAGATAGGGGTTGATCGCGTCCGCACCATAACCCACGAGCAGACAGTGATGATGGGCCTCGCGTGCCTCGCCGGTCTCGACAACGATACCGATACGGGTACGGGTGCCTTCACTTACAAGGTGGTGATGCACCGCGCCGGTCGCTAACAGGACGGGGATGGCAACTCGGTTCCGACCCATCGCGCGATCTGTCAGCAATACGAGCTTGTAGCCGTCGTCGATCGCCTGCGTGGCCTCACGAGAAATGCGCTCCAGAGCATTGACCATGGCGTCGGCAGGAGAACCGTCAGCATGTCGGTCAAAGGTGATGTCAATCGTCTTGGTCCGCCATTCCAGTGAGGCAATATCACGGATTTGCGCAAGCTGCGAATTAGTCAGAATCGGCTGCGGGAGGTACAAACGAGCCGCGTGCCGAGGTGTCGTGTTCAGCAGATTGAGCTCCGGCCCAATATACGCTTCAAGGCTCATCACCAATTCTTCCCGCGTCGAATCAATCGGCGGGTTGGTCACCTGAGCGAACATCTGCTTGAAATAGTCAAAGAGCATGCGCGGCTGATCACTCAGTACCGCAAGAGCAGCATCGTTACCCATTGACCCTACAGCTTCCTGACCATCGGTCGCAATGGGTACGAGCAGCTTGTGAATGTCTTCGTGAGTGAAACCGTGACATTGCATTCGTGTCATCAAAGTTTCACGATCAAGTCCGGCTACTCGGCGGCCCCTGGGCAGATCATCAAGCCGTACACGCTGTTCATCGAGCCACGACTGATATGGATGCTCCGCGGCGAGATGGTCCTTCAGTTCACGATTGTCAATGATCCGTCCCTGCTCGAAATCAACGAGAAACATCCGACCCGGTCGGAGCTTGCCCTTTATCAGCACATTTCGAGGATCAATGGAAAGGACGCCGACCTCACTGGCCATGATTACATAATCATCGCGAGTGACGTAGTACCGGCTAGGGCGCAAACCGTTGCGGTCGAGCACGGCGCCGATGTAGCGACCATCGGTAAACGCGATGGACGCCGGGCCGTCCCACGGCTCCATCAGACAGGAGTGATATTCAAAAAAGGCGCGATGCTTCGGATCAATAAGGTGATCCTTTTGCCATGCCTCTGGAACCATCATGTTGACAACGTGAGGCAGTGCTCGGCCGGCATGGAGCAACATCTCCAGCGTGTTATCAAACGTGCCGGAGTCCGACGTATCTGGCTCGCAAATCGGATAACACTTCGTAATGTCCTGACCAAACAGCGGGCTTTCCAGGAGGGATTCGCGCGCGTGCATCCAGTTGATGTTGCCGCGCAGCGTATTGATTTCACCGTTATGGGCCATGAACCGCATCGGTTGGGCACGATCCCACGAAGGAAACGTATTCGTACTGAAGCGAGAATGAATCAGCGCGAGGTGGCTGACGAAATCTTCTTCCGCCAGGTCAGGGAAATAGGGGCGGAGTTGTAGCGAGGTGAGTTGTCCTTTGTAGATGATCACCTTCGTCGAAAGGCTGACGATGTAAAAAAGGTCGGCCTGCTCCAGCGCGCTGTTTCGCAACTCAAAAGTTGCACGCTTGCGAATGATGTAGAGTTGCCGTTCGAGCGCGTCGGCGGACGTGGAACCGACGCTTGCCGGCGGAGTGTTTGTTTTGGGTGAAATGGAATTCGTTTCGCCGGCACCGATAAAGAGCATCTCCATCACCGGCTCGGTTGCACGGGCACTTAGACCGACGTCTGCCGCATCAGTCGCCTGCGGCACTTTTCGCCATCCAAGTAATTTCTGGCCTTGATCGGCAACGATTTTTGCAATCGTCACTTTGCAATAGTCTCGCTGTCGCGGATCCTGCGGCAGAAACACAATGCCAGCACCGAATGTCCCCGGCGTCGGCAGCGAGATCTTCGCATCGCGCATAGCCACTCGGGTGAGAAACGCATGAGGCAGGGCGGTCAGAATACCCGCGCCATCGCCTGTGTTGGTTTCGCAGCCACACGCGCCGCGATGGTCCATGTTTTCGAGCATCTTCAGAGCATCACTGACGATGCCGTGACTTTTCTTGCCTTTGATGTGCGCGATAAAGCCAACGCCGCAGGAGTCCTTCTCATTCACGGGATCGTACAGCCCTTGCTTGACCGGCCTGCCATGCTTGAATTGAGCCGGCGCAGCCATCGGAAGCGAGGGACGAGACTTCTCCGTCATCTTTACAGACTTAACACGCAACATAGAGTGATTCATCCTCATGACCGCGCACCAGCCATCGCTGTGTTGCGCGACGTCGTCCGCTCGATGCCCGCGAGCAGATCTACACTGGGGCCGGCGTGTTCGAGCAGATAATCAATGAACGCCTGTACCGCGGGGGCGAAACCGCTGGCGGGTCGAGCTCCGCCGGTTACGCTCTTTCTCCTGCGGTGAATAATCCCGATCGGCCGCGCCAGTGCGGGTTCGAGATCGACTACCGACAGCGTTCCAGCCTGCACTTCTCGTGAAACAGTTCTTCGCGGCAGAATGGCAAACTGATTGGTAACGGCAACGGCTGCTTTGATCGTGTCGATGTTGTCGAATTCACTGGTGATTTCCGGGGTTGCTTCGTGATCGCGCAAATACTTGCGGATCCGCCTGCCAACCGGCAGCCCCGACTCAAAGGCCGCCATTTCCAATCCATCAAGATCGCCCGCTTTCACTTTTCGTCGGCCTGCCAGCGGATGACCGGGTGCGCAAACGACCACCATCGGTTCATCACGAAGCGGGATCACGCTGACGTCCCGCCACGTCCGTGGGAACGACACGATTCCGAAGTCGCACAGTTCCTGTCGAACTCCCTGGTAAACCTCTTCCGGCTGTTTGTAATGGACCGTAATGCTGACGTCGGGATAGAGCGTTTCAAAAGATTCCTGGAGCGTGTTGAGCAGGTCGATCCCCGCGGAATAGATGGCATCCACATGTACCGACCCTTCCAAGTGGGGTCGAATCTGCGAGAGACGGCGTTCGAGCTGGTCATACCGATCTACAATTTCCCGAACTTCGTGCAAAAAAATCTCACCCGCAGGCGTGAGAGCAAGCGGTCGAATCGATCGGTCTATGAGGGTCACGCGCAGCTTGCGCTCCAACTGCCCGATCCGCTGACTGGCGGCGGATTGAGTAATCCCGTTTTCAGCCGCGGCGCGGCTGAACGACTGGTGTCGGGCAATATCACAAAAAAGCCGTAGTGTCTGCATGACGAGGGTAGATTATCATTAGTTGGTTTTATGTCAACTAAACAATAAATAAAAATAACTAATACTACGTGGCCGTCGCGAGGCTAGGCGTGTGCGCTGCGGTTTGATGGGGGTGGAAACTCTGTGGAAATCGCGTGGAGATAACGGCTGAGCTATTGATAGGGAATTTGGCAGTTTTTACGCGCAGTGATAAGTCAGGGTTCGCGTTGAAAGTGTGGTTCGGGGTCTGTATGAGCGTTGGCTGCGGCTGGGCAGGGTGTGACAGGGTATTTTGTCGCGATCCAGCGGCCGATTGTGCTGCCGCATGCCAGATGGTGGGCGAAATGCGTATGCAGACATTTGACTGTTGCGTGATTCATGATGCCCCCGATACCGCGGCTGCGCATTTTTTCCGCCAGCGACTCTCTCTCAACATAGTTGCGCTCTTCGGGTGAAAGAGCTGCCCAGCGTCGCGCAATGTAATCGTTGTGGTCGTTTGAAATGGCTGCGAGGAAGGTTGCGTTGCCCGCTATTTCGGCTTCGAGTTGTTTGATAACGCCTCCACGCTCAAGATTGGCGAGTGTTCGGCAGAGCTGTGGGCAGACAAGCCAGTAAAGCGTAGGAAAGGGTACGAATCGACCACGCTGGCGTTGTAAGGGTGAGCAGGTAATCACCGCTGCATGACCAGCTGGACAACGTGCAGCAATTTCAAGCACACCGCGTAACGGGCGACCTTTTCGAGAAACAAGGCGGCGAATTTCTTGTGCCTCTGCCATGCAGCCGATTCTACGACAGCTGGACGGAATACTGCATGACAAGGCAGTAGGTTTTTATCAGCACCAATGAGTTTCTGGATGACACCCTGTTTCGTAGCCCGTATCTTTGAGGCATGAGCCTAATCCTTTTCATCGCGGCCGCAGTTGGCCTTCTGGTATTGCTTGCCGTTTCGGGCAGTGATTGGCACCAAAAGGTTGGCGGTCAAGTCATCTACGTGTCGCTTGGCGATGAGAATCACCTGGTGGTCTTTGATTTCAATGACAGAACTGGCGAAATAGCGCTGCGATCTCGCGTGGAGTTGGATGGTGCCCCTGGACCCATGGCCGCCGATTTACGAAAAAAAGTCCTATATGTCGGCCTGCGTGAAAAGCGAGGTGTCCAAGCGTTGCACCTTAACCGCGAGGGTTCCACTACGTTGTTGGCTACTACGCCGATGGGCGTCAATCCGGTTTATTTGAAGCTCGACTCTGCCGGCAGATTTCTGATCGCGGCTGATTATGGCAGTGGTGAAGTTGTCTCGTTCCCCATTCTGGAGAGCGGGGTCGTTTCCGAATCCGAAACACAACGTTTTGTCGCAGGGAAGAATCCTCATTCGTTCTATTTCGACCCTGCTGGCAGGTATGCGTTCGTGCCCGTGCTGGGTGACGACGCGATCATGCAGTATCACTACAACGCAAACACTGGAACACTCAGTCCGAATGAACCAGTAAAAGTCACTGCAAACAAAGGCGATGGACCACGACATCTCGCATGGCATCCCAATGGCAGTGTGGTTCTTTGTGCGGATGAAGTTTCATGCACACTTACGAGCTATCGCTTCGATTCCTCACGAGGCACTCTGACGAGACTTGATCGTGTGTCCTCTCTTCCGGCTGGTTACTCAGGCAGAAATCTCTCGACAGCCGACGTTCATATCACGAGAGATGGACGATTTGCCTACATCTCCAATCGCGGACACGATTCGCTTGCGGGCTTTGCGATCAACGAAAGTACTGGCCGTCTGCTGCCTATTGGGCATACCGCGACCGAGGCGACTCCGCGTGCCTTTTCGTTTGATGCGACGGGAGAATTTGTCATTTCTGCAGGGCAGTCCTCGGGCAAGCTTGCGGTTTATCGCTTGAACACGAGTGATGGAACTCTCCAGCGGGTGCAAACTGTCGAAGCGGGAAAAGGGCCAGTATGGGTGGAGGCTGTGCCGAGGTTGTCGTGAAGGGATGTTGTCACGCTTTGAACAGTCAACTCCTGGAGAGCTTGTATTCATCGCCGTGAATGACTGTAAGTTCGGGTGACGGAGGAGGCTGCACAATAGGCGGGTTTGTGGAGGCGGCAGGACACCCCGCTGCCTTTACGGCATTCAGCAGTGTATTTATGCCGATATTCTGACGCCGAACAGTGGCCGCGTATTTGCGTACTAAAGGGCACGTAAGGCGATTATGCTGCCCAAACCGGAGTGAGACTTCGAGATGACCAAGACCTACAACAACCTCAAAACCACGATGTTGCTGGCTGGGCTTTTTGCGCTGGTTCTGGCCCTTGGGTCGATCTGGGGCCGGCAGGGTTTGATTATCGCGTTCATCGTTGGTGGAGCAATGAACGTGCTGGCTTACTTTTTCAGTGACAAGCTCTCACTGACCATGATGCAGGCACAGCAGGTTGATGAGAAATCAGCACCAGATCTGGTTGAGATGGTCCGCCGCCTTTCGACAAATGCCGGCTTACCCATGCCCAGGGTTTATATATGCCCGCAAGACGCGCCCAATGCTTTCGCGACCGGGCGTAATCCGAAGAACGCTGCGGTGGCGGTCACACGCGGTGCGCTGCAACTGCTCAGTTACGATGAGCTCGAAGGGGTGATGGCCCACGAACTGGCGCACGTGAAGAACCGTGACACGCTGATCAGTTGCGTCGCAGCTACGATCGCTGGCGCACTGACCTTCTTGTCTCACATGGCATTTTTCATGGGCGGGCGAAATCGAGACGGAGGCGGACATCCCATAGTCGCCATTCTGGCGATCATCTTTGCTCCAATCGCTGCAGCACTCATTCAGATGGCAATCAGCCGCAGTCGGGAATACGTCGCTGATGCGGAGGGTGCCCGGATCGCAGGGACGCCTCACGGCTTGATGAATGCGCTACGAAAGCTCGATGCGACCGCCAGACGGATCCCGCTTGATGGCCAGATGCCGGCTCAAAATCACCTGTTCATCGTCCAGCCGCTTTCAGGCGAAGGCTTTGCGTCACTGTTTTCGACCCACCCGCCAATGGGCAAGCGCATCGAAAAACTCGCAGAGCTGGCCTGATCAGCGGGTTGGCTTGCTTCACATATCAATGATGAGCTTTGATTGCCTTGGCGGGATCAGCGTTGAATTCATCAGTGCAACTGGGGCAGCATAAAACGTAGGTTTGCCCGTTGTACGTTACCCGTGCCAAGTCAGGGTCGGAAGGGTCCGTCGGATCGCCGCTTACCGGGCAGGATTTGTTGGTCGGAGGAGCAGCGGCAGCTTGTATTGTCGGCGCAGCTGCGGGGATAGCAGGCGGAACGGTTGGTGCTGCAGTCGTTGTCGACTCCGCAGGTTTTGGCGGAGACGGTTCTTCACAGCCGGTCAGTAAACCAAGTCCCACAGCAAACATAGCGGCGACGATGGTTTGGATGTGCATTGACTTTTTGATGGTATTTTTCATGTTTTGAAGCCTTGTGGTTGAATGAGTGACAAGCTTACAAACCAGATATTTTATATTCCAGTGAACGATTTTCGCATGAACGACCGATAAGAGTTTATGACGGATTGAGTCGCGAAGAAAGCTACCACCACGGAGGGTGGGCGAATCACATAAATTCGTTTCAGTTTTACCGGACGCATAAATTGTGTAGCCGCCACAAGTTTTGCTGTCTAGTATATTTACGCTGTTGACGAGGATGAACAGATTCCTTCAAGAGCGACTTCACGAAAGGGCGATATCACTAGTGTTAATGAGGGATGGATACGAACGAATCGTCTGTGGAGCTTGGCCCGGTAATACGATGGCCAGGTAGCCCACGCATAGGACAGAGGAGTTTTATATGAGCGACATTGCACCCATCAGTCGGACCAATATCACCGGGCCGAACCCAAGCGGCCGGATTTCGGTTCCCGCCCCATCCGGGCCCACCGTTAATCGCGGTGATGATACGGTTGAACTCTCCAGTGCGTCACAGACCGCCAAGAACCTCCTGGCCAAACTCCGGGAAGGCACCGATCTGCGCCATGATCTGATCTCGCGTATCCGTCGTGAAGAAGCTGCGGGCACCTATGTGACCGACGATAAGATTGACGCAGCGATTGACAATCTGATGGATGATCTGGATTGAACTAAACCAACAAGCGAATCTTTGATCCGGCCGCCCGCGACCATACTCGGGCGGCCTTTTAATTGTCCCCCAAAAGCCAAAGTCTCCGACCTGTATCCCGGCATAGGACTGTCAGGAGGCGGCCGCTATGACTCTGACGATTATTTTGCTGATTCGTTGGAATCCGGCGCGGCGAGGTTAGTCGCAGCATTTGCCGCATCTTCCTTCATCTGAATGGCGTGACGATGGCCAGCCTTGTAAGCAGTGACGACGATAAACGCGAAGAACGCAAAGAAGATCGCCAGGATGTATCGCCAGCGGGTGAATACCACCATCATCGTGCAGCCGAGCACCGCAAACATCGCTGCCAGCAGGTACATGGAGATCACCGCAACCTTAACACTCGTGCCCTTTCCGATACGGAAACGCTGTGCCCACCGGAGAAAGAGGTGGTGAAGGTGCTGGTTGTCGGGGCTCAGAATAGGCTGGCCGCGCATCTTCCGACGGAAAATGGCCAGCGTCGTATCCGTGATGGGTAACGCGAAAATAATGAGGCCCGCGATAACCAGCAGCGGTCCGCGGTTAGGTACGTGAGTGAATTGAAGAATGGTTGAGATGCTCAAATAACCCAGTAACAGCGATCCCGCATCGCCCATAAAAATATTGGCGGGATTGAAGTTATACGGTAAGAATCCCGCAATGGTCCCCAGAAGTGCGAGGCACAAAACAATGCGCGTAGAGTCGGTTGGGCTGAGTTGGCTCGAATCGGTAGCAGCATACGCGGCCAGAAATAGAAATCCCGTTGCCGCGATGCCGGTTACTCCAGCAGCCAGCCCATCAAGTCCGTCGAGCAGGTTAACGGAATTGCATCCTCCGACCACAAAAATCGTGATGATTGCTGCACCAAGCCAGTAGCTAAGTTGCGTAACGAGAGGGAAGGGCGGGATGTGTGCCGCGGCAAATAGATCGGCGGCAAGTGTCTGGCCGACATCAGACTGCCAGACGAGCGCAGCCGTGGTCAGCAGTTGGCCGCCGATTTTTACCCGTGGACTGATCCGCCATACGTCATCAATGAGGCCGGTGACCGCGATAATCACAGCCCCGACCACGATTGCCCACGGTACCTGCACGGGACCGGATGAGGGCATACGGACGTAGCAGAAGAGAACACCTCCAAGCCAGCCGAGCAAGATCGCAACACCGCCGAGGTAGGCGATCGGCTCAGTGTGTGTTTTACGCTTCTGGTCTGGGCGATCAACGATGCCGTTGGCAATTGCAAGTCTGCGGAGAAGCGGCGTGCTCAGGAGTGAAATGGTCAACGCAATAAAGAAAACACCCATATGGGGTGAAATCACGTCGGTCATCGAAAGGTCGGCCAGAAGAAGTTGAGTCATCAGGTTGTGGCAGCGGGTGATGGTTTGGTCTGGCTCGCCGCGTCGAATACAAGCTCCGCCAGTGTTTGCTCAAGAGTAAACGCTGGTTTGAAGCCGATCGCGCTGCGTATTCGGGTCAGGTCGGGAACGCGGCGGCGCGGATCCTCAAAACCTGGCTCATAGGCCTGTGCGTAGGGTATCAAACGCTTGCTTGCGGTTTTTGCCATACCCAGTTTTTGCGCGGTCGCAATGACCAATTCCGCCAGATGGCTGACGGTGATTTCACGATCAGAGCCAACATTAAATATCTTGCCGTGATGCCGTGGGTCACCCAGCAATGCAGTCAGAGCACGAACAACATCACGCACATCACAGAAGGCACGTGTCTGTTGGCCGTCACCATAGATTTCGAGTTCACCGCCTTCGATCGCACGTTGCACGAATCTCGGCACAACCATGCCGTAGCGTCCGATTTGACGCAGTCCGATGGTATTGAACAAACGAACGATAACCATTCCCACCCCGTGTTTGGCATGGTGCGCTAGCGCTAGGTGTTCGTCGAGAGCTTTGGATAGTGCGTAGCTCCAGCGTGAAGAGGTGGTCGGGCCGAGTATCAGATCATCATCTTCATTGAGTGGAATTTTGACGGCCTTGCCATACACCTCGCTTGACGAAGTGATGAGGATTGAAGCACCGGCTTGACGAGCAGCGTCGAGGATACGAGCAGTCTCCTCGACATTGTTGCGGATCATATTGAACGGGTCGTCCACAACGAGTCTGACACCGACTGCTGCGGCAAGGTGATAAACCTCACGGACACCTTGCAGCAGGTGTGGATCGTGCGTGAGGGCCTCGCCGATACTTGATTCGATAATACGGCAGCGATTATCGAGGAGGTGTGCGATGTTGGAGCGACGGCCAGTAGAGAAAGAGTCAACGAGAATCACTTCATCCCCACGGGCTTTGAGCAGCTCAGCCAGGTGGGAGCCGATGAACCCCGCGCCGCCAGTGATGAGTGATTTGGCCATGGTACGCAGGATTGATAGCCGATAAGCGGTGGATTTACGTCCCGCGAGGAAGACAGAGCCTCTGTTCAGGGAACAAATTCGGTGATCGATGATTCAGGAATCAATCGCCATCCCCGTGCTTCACTGCAGGAGCTTTTCGTGTTAGTGCGGCTTTGGCTCCGGCCGGCCGGACAGCCTCGCGGTAGCGATAGAATTCCTCGTAGTTCTTGCGGAAATAACCACCCGCGCTGGAACGCACGCCGTTGAGAATGATGCCCAGCACGTCGGCGCGTTGGCCTTCAAACTGTCGCATCATTCGGCTGACCGTACCACGCTGATCCTTCAACGCACGAATGACGATTACGACCGCATCCACGTGACGAGCCAGGTGCTGACTCTCGGAGGTGATCAAGGCTGGCGGAGCATCGATAAGGATGATGTCGTATCGGCTTTCAAGTTGTGTGAGAAGCTGACGGAATGCAGGGCTATCAAGTAGTTCAGGTGGAGCATCTTTCGAATCTCCCACTGGCAGTACATCGAGACGCGGTTCGTTCTTGTGAACGATGGCATCTTCAAGCTTGGCGGTGCCTCGGAGTACCTCGATAAGGCCGGGTTTCGCTGCAGTTTCAAAAATACTGTGCTGGATGGGACGTCGGAAATTGACTTCGAGCACGAGGACGCGCTTGCCGTTGTAGGCCATGCTCAACGCAAGATTGCTGGCGATGGTAGATGATCCGCAGCCGCCCTGGGCACAGACAAGCATGAGCGTCTTGTAGCCGCGTCGATCCGCGCGGGCGAGGATCCCCGTGCGAATTTGGCGGAAAGATTCGGCAATGAGGCCGGAAGGATCGGTACGGACTGCAGTTTCGATCCGCGCTGGGCCAAGCGGATCCTCAGCCGATTCGGGCACGATGCCCAGAAGCTCAGCATTGGGCAGCAGGCGGACATCCGCGGGACTCTTGATCCGTTGATCGAGCAGTTCTTTGGTGAATACGACCAGCAACGCCAGCCCCAAAAACAAAATGGTGGATCCGGTCGCAATGCTGGCGAACTTTGGATACGTCATTTCCGGTGAAGTGGGGCGGAGCGCGTAATCGACGCCTTGGAAGTCGGGGCGTCGCCGCCGCATATCGATTTCCTGGAGCTGCATCGTTGCGTTGTCCTTACGCTGAGCCACAACGGCGAGCGATGCTTTTTTGTTTTCATAGTCCTGGAATTTCTGTGCAATCTCAGCCGTCTTTTTTCGCAGTTCATCCAGTTTGAACTGGAGACTCTTCATCTGGCTTTCTGCGATGTCGTACTGTGCCTTGGCGGCGGCGACTTTCGTTGCCTGATTTTCACGGAGCAGTCGATCGACTTCTCTTTGCCGTTCCTGTTCGGTGGCGATGATCGTCTGATCTACATCCTGAATAGAGCGATGATTGGGTGCGAAGCGGTTGAGTAATACCTCACGCTGTTCACGCAGGCTGCGCAATCGCTCGTCACGGCTTTGCACTGACGGTGCCCGCTCGATTTCCTGCATCTGCTCGGGTGTCGGGACGAAACGACCTGCTTTTTGTGCTTCGAGAGCGGACTCATACGCCTGTTTGCTCTCCTCATAAGCGGGTTGCATGCGTGACCGTGCCAGTGCGACTTCGGTGTAGGCGATTACCGTGTCGTTGCGATTCGGATCCATGTTGAGCAGATCGTTATTGATGGCGAATGTCCGCAGGTCTTCCTGAATGCGGGCAAGCTCTTCGGTGGCTCGCTGTTGTTCCTCGAACCACACGCGGCGAACCTTTTCCGTATTCGAGTTAATCCCAAAGACGTAACGACGGATATAGACGTTGATAATCGTGTCAACGATGGGCTGGAGATCGTCAGGGTTTTTACCCTCAAACGCGACGAAAATAAGGGTTGTACGAGGGGGGTTGCTCACCTTGAGTCGTTCACGCATGTCCTTCTTGAGCGCGATGGGATCGTTCTTGAGCGAGTTGTACCAGGCGGTCCGTTGAACTTCGCTGCTCGCCAATGCTTCTTCAAGGACGTCGTCACCTTCGAGGAGGACCAGTTGGTTTTGGATCAACGTCTGGAGGTATTCCGCCGACGCGCGGGGAGCACCGCCGGTTGTCGGATCGGTGGAGACGCCTACGCTTCCTGAGACGACGAGCGTTGCAGTGCTGGAGTATTCGGGGGCGTACTGTTTGAGAACCAGATAGACAGCCACGCCCACGACAAACCCGATCACAGCTGTGAAGATCAGCAAACGGGTGTACTGGCGCAGAATGCGGATTGGATCCAGCGGGGTAAATCGTGTGGATGTCGGCGCAGAGGCCGCGGCAGGTCCAACCGGAGAAGAAAGCGGAGTTAATGGAGTCGCGGTCATGTCGTCCTCATAAAGTCGGCGGGGATTATTCCCGCAGTCAAAGGGTCATTTTCCGGTCATTTACTACCTAGGCGTTTGCTGGCGGCGTCAAAGACCTCCTGATCGTGAGCTTGTTCCGCCAGATCCTTGGCGATACGGAACATTTCCATCGCTTCGACACGCGAACCACCCGCCAGGAGTACTTCAGCCAGATGGTATGTATTGGTAGAAAACTTGAGCTTGTCGGTGCTACGGCGGAGATTATCCCGTGCGGCAGCAATCTCGCCAGCCTTGAACTGCACCCACCCCAGCGTGTCGAGCACCTGAGGCTCGTCGGGTAACAGTTTACTGGCGCGTTCCGCCAGAGGCAGGGCTTCCTTCGCTTGGTTTAAATGCACCGCAAGGTTGTAGGCGAGATTGTTAAGAGCAGCTGTTTCGTTGGGCTGGTCTTTCAAAATCTCCCGATAAATATCGGCAGATTCAGCATACTTGCCGTTAAGTTCAAAGACGTGCGCCAGTGCTCGCTGGTACGCAAGTTTCGAGCTTGGATCGTTGGGTGGCAAACTATCACGTAACGCCAGCAGCCGCGAAAGAGCTGCACCGTACTGCTTTGATTCCCCTTCGATGCTTGTCAGGATCATTTCCAATGCAAACTTGCGTGGACCCACAGCCAGTGGCTGGAGTAAAGAAATCGCTGCGGCGGGATTAAGCCCCATCACAACCTGTCTGGCGATAGCGGTCAGTTGCGGAACACTGGTTGCCTGTTCAATCGCACTCTGGAAGGCGGCTTTGGCGGCATCAGATTGGCCAGCACCAGCCAGTGCCCGGCCCTGAAGAGCACGAAGCAGCGGAACACGGTTGGTAAATTCAGCCGCATTGCGCAGCAGCTCGATGGTCTCTGTGTACTTCTTTTGATTATTAAGTTCCACCACTAGATCAATCAGGTTCTGCGGTGAGTTTTCCAGTTTGTATGCCTGACGGTACTTCGAAAGTGCTTCGTCGGGTTTTCGATCCATGGCCAAAAGCTGCCCCTGGAGTCGGACCCAGAGAGATTCCTTGGAAAACAGTGTGGCAGCCTCATCAACAAGTCGCTTGGCCGCGATGGTATTGCGTGTCAGGAGGTAGGAATTAAAAAGCTGCAGCCGCGTTTCAGCATCGCGAGGGTTACGTGCTACGAGCGTTGTAAGCTGGCTGAACGCTTCTTCCTGCTGTCCATGTCGGAGCAGAAATTCTGCAAGCGTACGACGGGCAGCAATCATGTTGGGAGCCACTTCGACTGCCTTGCGCAGGTCTGCGAGTGCCTGATCCTGTTTGTCCTTCATCCCGGAAAGCAGTTGAGCTCGTTCAAAGTAAATGCCGCCGTAGTCGGGGAACTTTTCAACGCCATGATCGAGCACCACCAGGGCACCGGGGTTGTCGCCTTTGGTCGTCATGATGCGCGAGCGAAGCAGGATCGTTGCGGGTGATTCTCCATGCTTACCCTCGATGCGGTCGAGGGTGGCCCGTGCATCATCACTTTTACCAGCCGAGAGCAGAGCTTCGACGTAACGTTCTCCAACGCTGCGATCATCTGGAGCCGCTTCCCAGATTGTCTGGTAAACCGCCGATGCCGCGGCAAAATCCTGCCCATCGTAGAGAATGTCCGCCATCTCCCGACTGGCGGGACGAGACTTTATGTCTTCGTGCTGTATCGCCTGGCGGTATGCAGCCATTGAGGCGTTGGGATCGTTAATTGCCCTGAGGTATCGCGCCAGGGCCACCCAATCCTCGACGGTTGTTTTATCCCCCTTGGCACTGACGAAGTCCTGGAGGAGCTTCCGGCCGGCTGGTGGATCGCCGAGATTTTTATAGGTGTATGCGACAGCAGCTACGGTATTGATGCTGTCGGGGTCATCCTTGAGCAGATCATTGGCGACCGCCAGCGATTGATCCTTGCGCTTCATCGTGGATAACAGGATCGCCAGGGCACGTCGATTTTCGAAGTCGCGCGGATTCGACTTCATCAGATCCTGGCGGATTGTCAGCACACGATCCTTGTCTCCTTTTTCAGCTTCATAATTGAGGTACTGCGCCCGGAGAGCGGGATCCTGTGAAGCAAACCCGTAAGCGCGACGGATGTTGTCGAGAGCCTGTGCGGTATCACCGGTCATGTCCTGCACTGCTGCAAGACCGCGCAGCGCGTCCACGTTATTAGCTCGCTGCTGAAGGGCTTCTTTATAGGCTTCGACAGCTTCGGAAAATTGTCCGCGGTAGCGATCCGCATCACCTTTGAGACGCCAGCCTTCGGAGTTCACCGGCAATGCTTGAACGGCTCGGAGGAAGTTGGCACTGGCCTGTTCAAACCGTCCGCGCGCCAATTCCAGTCGCCCGTAGTACATCGCACCGGCAGCCTGGTCCAGATTTTGTTTGGCGGCACGGGTGGCCAGTGCGTCAGCTTTGTCCCAGTCGGCTTCGCGCAACGCAACCTCGAACTGAATCTCAATAATTTCCGGCCCTTCGGGGTTCGCCTTGATTGCTTCCGCTAAGGCGGCCTCCGCCTTTTCGCGGTTGTTGGTCTGTCGATACAGCGAATAAAGCTGGAGGTTCTTCCGGTACGGGTCATCATCCTTCTGAATTACTTTTGTGATTTCGGCCAGAAGCGCTGCCTGATCCTGCTCGATTCCTGCCCGGAACAGTCGTGCCATTTCGGGCGAAAGGCCAGCCTTTTCCGCCTGCTCGAGATACGCTAGACGGTCTTCTTTCTTTTCCGTTAATCGAAACAGTTCCTGGATGAAGCGAGGATCCTTTGGATTGTTCTCAAAGCCCGCTTTGATGATGGCCAGAGCTTTGTCTTTTTGATTTGCCTGCACATAAAGCTGTGCCAGGGTGATCTGCACTTCAGGGCGGTCCTGCTTCAGTGAAGAAACCAGTTTGATTGCATCGGTATAGCGTCCCTGTTGCGCCAGAATGTTGGCACTCAAGCCAATCGCTTCCTGGTTGTCTGGCTGGACCGCTCGAAAGGCCTGGAGTTCCTGCTGAGCCTTATCCCACTCAGCGGTGCGCATGTAAATCTTGGCTAGTTCCAAATGGGCTGGATAAAAGTCAGGGAAATTTGTGAGAATCTGGTTGTAGCGATCCGCAGCAGCGGAAACCTCACCCATTTGAAGACGAGCTACAGCTGACTTGAGCAGGATCGCAGGTGTCGCTCTCGCGCCTTGAAGTGTGATGGCGCGGTCGAGTTTAGTACTCGCTTCCTTCCATCGCTGCTCGATCAGTGCGACGCGGCCTTGACTGGCCAGAACACCGGGATCTTCCTGCCCGGCTTCGGCGGCAACACGGTCGATAACTGATTTCGCTTCCTTGATGAGTTTTTCCCGCTCATCCTGATCAGCTGTGCGCTCCGCTTTATTCAATACCAGCTCACTGTATAGCAGGGCTGATCCACGAATCACCTCGACATTGCGTCCCAACTCCATTGGTACGCCGGAAAGCGGCATTTCGCTCAGACGCTTGAAAACCTTGGCGGACTCATCGGGCTTATCCATCATTGCGATGGTGGCCGCCAGGAACTCGAGCCGGATATTTTTGGGGTGTGCCTTGGCCATCATTGCCAGCAGAGCCTCGGCACGGTTTTGTCCGCGAGTACGATTAGGTTTGTCAGTCTTTTCGCGGTCAGTAGCTGCCAGCAACTGCATCGAAGTCTCGAGCAGCCTGGGATCGGGATTACTCTGAAGTGCTTTCTCCAGCCGGTTCACCAGCGAGGTGACCTCTGCGGTGTCTTTAAGCTCGAGGTGTACCAGTGCTGCATCGTGAATCCGCTGCGCATCATCGGGTTTCTGTTCAAGACTCTGGGTAATGATTTTTCGTGCTTCCTTGCGCAGAGCGTTGGCTTTGTTGGGATCGCGACCGGGTTGATCGAGATAATTGGCCTGGCGGATATCAAAAAGGGCAAGATAGAAAATCGTCTCGTGATCGTTGGGAAATTTTTCGCGGGCTGCATTCAGGTCCGCGGCAATGCGCTCGCGCTCCTCGGCACTGAAGTCCAGGCTCGTCATGCGGACGGTCTGCGCCATACCGCGAAATTTCCGACTGACAACAGAATCGGGATTACGTTGGAGTGTTGCGTCGGCGCTCTTGAGCAGCAGATCGAATTGCTGCACTTCCATCAGAAGGCGGTAGATCGTTTCGAGAGATTTGTAATCCTTCGGGTTGTTTCTGGCGGCATTCTGATATGCAGCATTCATCTGCGAGAACGCGGCCTGTGCGTCACGTGCGGTGTTGACTGGTGTGTTGCGGGTCGCCTCAGCGAGTTTGAAACTCAACTCTGCGTCGGTGGGGACTTTGCCCAAAGCTCGTCCGTAGTGCATCTGGGCGACAGCCCACTCGCCTTTCGCGGCGGCGGCATCACCCTTGGCGGTCTCCACTTTCGGATCAATGCGCATACGCCAGCGAGCTATCCCAGCCACGCCGACGCCGACCACAATCAGGACAGCAATCAGGATGATGACGAACTTCGTATTAACACGACGCTTCATGAACGGTTCCTTGAGACTCAAGCCGGCATCCGTGATGACAGACAGCCGATGGCGGTATGTTCACAGCCGAAATTTTAGGCTGGTTTTTATTACGCTTCCTGTTCCCGAATACTTAGTTTTCGTCATTAAACGACGCTTCCTTGCGGGCTTGCGTCAATTACTCTGCTCCCTGGTTATGGCGATTTCCGCGCGGTTCGAATCGTTGTGGGATATGTTCCATTTTTGACTTCAACCCAATCTGGCAGGCAGGCCATGATTTCAGGCATTGCGTCTGATAAAAAACTCGACACCACAGCTACGGCTTCGGTGGGGTCCGATACATCCAGCGGCATTACTTCGACCTTGCAGTAATACGCATAGCGATCGCGAGGGTCGAAGCCCCGCAGCCGCACTTCGTCAGGAGTGGCGAGATACCTGCCGTTGGCAGCGAAAAAGTAAACCACGGATGCGGTTCGATCCGGCTCCTGTGGGATGGCAAAGGTAAACATGGTTGCACTGAACTTCATCGCAGGGATATGCACATCCCGTCTCGTCAGGCGACTACGCGCCAGCTCGCCTTCGCGGGTAACACGATATTGGGAGCCATGCAGCGACACGGTGGTCAGCCCAAGACTGACGGGAGTTGCACCGCCGGCGACCATGCACCGGTCGGGAACGTGGGGGACGGTATCCGGCGTGCCCGTGTAATACGCCACGTGTAATCGCACCCGCGATGGGCGATCAGGCGGCGCAGCATCAAATTTATAGACCCGCCCCAGATACAGCGTGGTTCCCAGTGTCTCGACGATCTCTGCAGACAGGGGTTTATCCGTGTAAACCTCAGACCAGGATCCCATTTTCGCGGGCATGTTGAAGAACTGTTCCCGGAGCTTGAGGGGTTCCTTGTGCAGGACGACGCCGTTGGCCTCCAGCACGCCACCTAAACCGATCAACCCCGCGAACAGCACACCAGTGCCGAGAGCGACAGATGTTGTTGCCTGCCGCGCGGATAATGCTGTGTTTTGCGAGCGATTACGACGCAGGATCACCCATGAGCCAGCTATGAGCACGATCACACTCACGATCAGCAAACCCGTGGCCAGCGAACCGCTAAGCCCCGCACCGAAGATTCCCGGAGCCAATACAGCCCAGAGCAGAAGATAGCTGATCCCCGCCATCAGGGTCAGGATTACACCGCTTGAGATTCCTTCGATGATCCAACTAATTTTGGTTGGTTCAGGATTCGCCTTTTCAACGATGGTTTCATTCGCGGTAAGTTGTGATCTGGTGGGTGAGATGGGCGCACGTTCATCTTCGATGAGGATCTGATCGAGTACCCAGCCTAAGCCCATAAACATCAGCAGTGCGGGAATCAGCATGAGCAGGCCGACAAACTTATGAAAGTCGCCTTCGGCCAGGTTCGGCTGATAGATGTTGAGCATGCCCAGGATGGTTACTCGTCCGACATTGACCGCGATGGCAATGGGTACGGTGAGCAGGACCATGATCAGCCGCTGCCACCAGGCGCGGTCAAAGAGGAATGCCATCGCTACGCCCAGCGCCATAAAAGCCATGAGCATGCGCAGACCGGAGCACGCCTCCGCCACGTTCAGGGGCGGGAGCTTTACCCCGTTTTTGTAAAGGTCGATCGTTGAACCTTGCACCGTGGCATCCACGCCCAGCACATTGAGCACGATGGTGGCTGAGTGTGCCGCAATTTTCTGGAGTTGCCAGGCGATGGCTTCCCATAAACGATCCGACACTTTGACTGCAAAGATCAGGAACAGGATTGGAAACCAGAGCACGCGCATCATCGCAGGCCCGAGCAGGAATAGCACCAGCCCGAACAGAGCGATGATCATGCTGTAACCTTGCAGCATGTCGTTACGGCCTGGAGATATCCACCAGATGTAAGAAAACATGCCGACGAAAAGGATCGGCAGGGCAGGCCAGAAGACACGGCGAGGCAACGCTATCAGTTCATCGCGCTTCTGAAAGATGTAATAGATGCCTATGAACGGAATCACCAGCGCATGTGACCAGTCACCTCCCCACTGGTCGGTGGCGATGCGGATCATGCGCCAGATGAAATTGAAATGAAAGCCGATGAATCCCGCAGCCAGCAGTGCCAGCCAAATCCAGGAGCGTCGATTCATCAGCCGTGGCTCAGCGAGGTCTTCAGGTACTCCGGGGCTTCCAGGGCCTGGAGTGGTGACGGGTAAATTGGAAGCCGTAGTGGTCATGCTCTGACGAATGCCTTATATGCGGACCCGGTACTGCCGACCTCACCACGGACGATGATAATTCGACGGAAACCGTTGTTCGGCCTACCGATACATCAACGGCATAATTCGAGCCTGACTCCACTCCGGTGAAAGATGGGCCAAGCCATCATTTTACGCTGAATGAAAGCCCGAAGTTCTGCTTTGGCTGCAACGACAACGTTGCGCTTGTGGGCAGATGGTTATCTGCCGCTCGACAAGCTGCCAAAGACCTCCTGTTCGAAGTTGCGGTCCAGAATAAATCCGAAGCCATAGGAGGCACGGAATCCATTGCGCATGACCGCCAGTGGCGTCATGAAGAAGTTGCTGCCGAAGTTGACCGTATCGTTGGGCTTGAGGAAGAAGTCCGGTGCGGTACCGTCAAAGATGGCCTTCAGATCCAGACGGACGGTTGCTTCCCGGTCGTTGCCAATCCGCCGGATCAGATCCACTCGGTGTGGATCCGCCAGACTGGTGATTCCGCCAGCTGCGAAAATCGCCTGTTTAAGGTTCAAGTCTTTTTCACCTGGCAGGCCGTAGGTACCCGGTCGGGCAATCTGTCCACCCAGGTAGATATTGCCACTGACTGGTGCAGGAATGCGGATGATGTCTCCAGGGCGGATCACCACGTTGTATTGCATGTTCCCTTCGAGTAATTCCGCGTACGGAATCTCGATTACTCGTTGAACGCTCGTAGCGGGTTGTGTGCTGGAGGCGGTCGTTGTGGTAGGGGCGGTGGCCGGCGTTTCCAGCTTCACCCATTTGCCGTTGACGCTGACCCATTTCGATGCCTCATTGGAGTCGAGTGTTCCGCTGAGGTTAGACGGCGGCGGAAGTTGTTCCGATTGTGTTGCTGGCGGAGCGGGCTGACTGGCGTCGCTTTCGAGACCTTTATTGAGAATATCGATCAAATCCTCCGGCGTCGCAGCACTCTCTGATTGTGCGGGTTTAACCTCCGGTTGTGTTGACGCTCCGGTCGGGGCCAGCTGTACCTGTCGAATGACATAGATCCGTTTGACCGTACCTGGAATGCCATGCGCCAACGCGATGGCTTCGAGCACTCGGAAATCCTGGTGCGGAATCACATACGTTCCGATCCCTGTTCCGACAACGGTTGAAGATTCACCCACCACGCTGTACGTACGCTGTCTAGCGTCTGCCACCGACACACTTACGGTTGGTTGTTTGATCAGATTTTTCTTCAACGCGATGTCTGCAATCTCGCGCTCAAGCTGCGAAGTAGTCTTTCCACCTACGCGCAGGGGTCCGATCATCGGGAAACGGATCATCCCCAAATCGTCCACTTTTTTATATTGTTCGAAGTCCTGACCTGGATTTATCAACTCGAAAATGGAAATAGCGATCGTGTCGCCGGGACCAATGACATATTCGCTGATATCTGCTTCGAGATCCTCAGGCATCACCTGAGAAAAGCCCACGACTTTGGCCTGTGGCTCATCAATGATGTCGAGTTGCTCCAGAATGGGCAGTACGACCGGAGTTTTTTCCCATCGACCTTGAACCGAGGGATCAAAAAATGAATCGACTTCGCACCCACCCAGCAGCGACAGCAACAGAGCAAGGAGCATCAAGCCGCCCAACTCCGCCCATGTGTGCCGCGGGCATGACCGGCTTACTTGCATCTCTGACGTCATGCGGCAAATCCCAAGCGTGTTTAAGACCCTGAATCCCCTGAACCCCGACCTGCGAAGCATCTTCTATCCGAACTGCTATTGTTTTCACTCCGGAATATTCCGGAGCATTTCTAACTACGGTTGTAAGTTAATCTTTCATCTTTATTTCTGAACGATGAAACCGTGATAACCGTTGGGTAATCCATGCCCCAACATTGCGATCGCCTCTGGCTCCTGAAACCCCTAAACATTCTAGTTTAGCGGACGAATAGGGGTTTGCCACCCACCCCATCAGTCAGCGTGCCTTTCCAACCAGCTAATATCTCATCATTTAAGCGTATGGTTGAACTAGTATGTATCGGATGCCTCAGAGGTTCTCGGTTTATCCATTCATTACAGATCGGCGGGTTTACCCCAAAAGGTTAGATATGGGTCTCAATAACTTGACGAGCTCGACCGTCTCTTAGCGTTATGGCGAGATCTACATAACTCAATTCCACAAAAAACACACAGTTGAGTTGAAAAACTCAAGATCTCTTATCTCGACTGCTTTGAGCAGAGGTGAGTTTCTTTGTTTCCATGTCATTATCGGAAAATAGATCGTGTGAGGAAGTTGACGGAAGTGGACGAACCGGAAGAATAGGCTTAGTTGAGGCTTCGGGTTCTCTAAAACCGTGATTGTTTGGGTAGCCCGTTAGCATTGTGATTAAAATTTTGTACCCGCCACGACGCGGAGGCAGACCATGACTCAGACGGATCATCAGACGTTACGTGAATTGGCGCAACGGGTTCGCACCATTGCCGACCTACCCGAAATGGCCGAGCGACGATCTCGTTGGAAACGACACAATTTACTTCAACCGGATAGCCGCAACCGGCCGATGGTGCTCTGTTTTCCCGAAGGGGGGTGGGTGGAGATCCTCACACCTTCTTCGCTGACGTGCGTTGATCCTAAGTTGCGTAACTGGGAATGGCTCTTACGCAGCAAAATATTCTGGTGGGAACACATCCACGACGACAACTTTATTGAACCGTATTTTGATCTGACATGGAAAATCATTGCTGGTAACTATGGCTTCGATATTCCTATGACCTTTGGAGACAACCGGGGCAGCTATGTCTGGGATGCTCCGATGAAGGATTTGGAACACGATCTGGACCGGCTTGGCCACCGCACGCATCAAGTGGACCGTGAGACGACGCTGCGTGATCTGGAGTTGGCGGGTGATCTCTTTGGTGACATTCTGCCGCCGCGAATCCACAGCATGCTTTGGTGGACGACCGGCCTGACTATGGATGCCGCCAAACTCATTGGCCTCGAAAACATCATGTGGGCCATGTACGACCAGCCGCAAAATCTTCATCGGCTTATGGCGTTTCTCCGCGATGACATGATGAACTACATCCAGTGGTGCGAAAGTGATAACCTCCTGACCGCCAACGATGCAGGAGACTACGTTGGTTCGGGAGGAGTAGGCTGTATACGCGATGATATGTCCTCGGCGCAGGCTGTTGCCCCCGTCGCACTGGCCGACCGTTGGGGTTTTGCCGAGTCACAGGAGACCGTTGGCATCTCTCCGGCTATGTTTGAAGAGTTCATCCTGCCTTACCAGGTACCGCTGTTGGAAAAGACGGCGTTGAATTGCTATGGCTGTTGCGAAGGTCTGGAACACCGCATCGATCTTGTGACGCGCGATATCCCGCGTCTCCGCCGTGTTTCCGTCGCACCCTCAGCCAATCAGGAAGTTTTGGCACCTAAGTTGGTGGGTAAATACGTTTACAGCCGTAAACCCTATCCTGCCCATGTCTGCGTGAATTTTACTGAGGATGCCATCCGCGAGGATCTTCGACACACTCTGGCGCTGGCTGGCCAGGGACCGCTGGAGTTTATCCTCAAGGATACCCACACACTCGAAAACGACCCGACACGATTGACTCGCTGGGTGCAGATCGCATATGAAGAAATCGATCGCTACCTTCAGGGCGGCCAGCTAGCACGTTCAACGAATTGATCGTTGATGCCTTGCACACAGAAGCCCCGCCCGCATATCTCCGCCAACACGCGCATATCCCAACTGTAAATAAACGTACATTTGGGGCCTGCGGAAACACTGTGGCTTCCACCATTTCCCCACCCTGTGACCTGTGAAAAAGTTGGATAGCTGACCCATATCCATCGCCTGCAAGGCAAGCGGCTGTCCTCAACGAATTGCCCACAAAGATGTCAGCAACTCGCCGTAGTAAAGAGATGGCAACCTCTCTTTTTGCTTCCACAAGACCGTAGCCTGATTCGAGTTTTCGCTTCCTCAACTTGACATCTTCGCGGACGTGATTAAAGTCTTTAACGAAATTAAAGTATTTAATTTTGGATAAGTTGATCTGATTATCATTAAAAATTACCCAATACCGCGAGTAGCTGTAAACACCTTCAAACTACTAAGAAAAAAGGAGATACGTTAATGACTAGAAGAGTATTTTTACCAGTAGTCCTTGTAACTCTCGTAGCTTCTTCTTTTACTGCGTCCGTTTGGGGTCAGGCAGATCAGGGGCCGACTGCGACTGCTGCATCCAGCGGGGTAACCATCTCTGGAACGGTGAATTTTAAGGGTGAGAAGTTCAAGCGTCGCACAATAAACACCGCCTCGGACCCGGCCTGTATGGAGCATGCCAGCCAGCCCCTTCTGAGCGAGGTCGTGGTCATCAATTCCAACGATACGCTCCGAAATGTGCTCGTCTACGTGAAGCAGGGGTTACCTGCGGACAAGAAATACGAACCCCCTGCGGAAGCATTTCTTGTTGATCAGGTTGGCTGTGCTTACACACCTCACGTGTTTGCAGTAATGACGGGTCAGACGGTGACCATCCGCAACAGCGATCCGACCCTGCACAACGTCCATGGCCGGCCGACGGTCGCTAAGGAATTTAACGTCGCACAGCCAGTCAAGGGGATGGAAGAAAAACTGGTTTTCAAGAAACCAGAGGTGCCGTTTGCCATCAAGTGCGACGTGCATCCATGGATGACGACATGGTGTGCCATCTTTGATCACCCCTATTTTGCGGTGACCGGGGACGAGGGCACCTTTTCGATCCCCAACCTTCCGCCGGGTGAATACACCATCGAGGCGTGGCACGAAAGATTCGGAGTCAAGGAATTAAAAATCCAAGCTGCAGAAGGTGAGAAGAAAGAAATCGAGTTTACTTACGAACCTCCGACCAAGAAGGCTTCCTGACCGTTCAATGGTTGTTTTTTCCCGGTGTATCGCAATTTTTAAGGAGCACTGCCCTTGAAACGCATCTCGTCTCATGTGATCCGTCGTACGTTCACGCTAACAGCACTTACTGTAGCTGTCGGGTTTGGTTTAGCTGGTTGTCGATCGGCAACAAGCCGCACCACAGCAGAGGAAAAAGTCTCGCGCCCTGTTGAAAAAGCGGTGTTGACGTATGCTCCAGAAGTTCCCCCTCCAATCACACGTCGAACTCCGGCAACCGTAGTCACGCACCTGGAGGCCAGTGTTCAGACAACCGAACTGGCTTCCGGCGTGAAATATGCGTTCTGGACGTTCAACTCCCGCGTCCCCGGTCCGTTCATTCGCGCTCGTGTAGGAGACACGCTGGAGATGTACATCACCAATGTTGATGCCAGCGGTACGCCGCACAACATCGACTTGCACTGCGTTACCGGTCCCGGAGGCGGTGCCACCATTACCACCGGCGTCAAGGGAGACTTGAAACTGGTTCGTTTCAAGTTGCTCCACGCGGGGATCTTTGTCTATCACTGTGCTGCCCCGCCCGTGATGGACCATATCGCTAACGGGATGTATGGCCTGATTCTGGTTGAACCTGAAGAGGGACTACCCAAGGTGGACCGCGAGTTCTATGTCATGCAGAGTGAGTTTTATACAAACCCGATTGACGAAGACTCCGACTCGGATATCGCCACTTTCTCCCACGAACAGGGCTTGGCGGAAAATCCGTCCTACGTCGTTTTCAACGGCCGCGTCGGCGCGTTGATGGGTGAGAACATGCTTACGTCCAAGGTAGGCGAAAAAGTTCGTATTTTCTTTGGTAACGGCGGGCCAAACAAAATCTCATCGTTCCACCTGATCGGAGAAATATTTGACAACGTCTATCGCGAGGGGGACCTGATCAGTCCGCCTGCCAAGAGTGTGCAGACAACACTCGTGCCTGCAGGCGGTGCCACCGCGGTGGAGTTTGACGTTGAAGTTCCGGGTGTTTACACCCTGGTAGATCACGCGATCTTCCGAATCGAAAAAGGTGCGGTCGGTTTCCTCAAGGTTGAGGGCGAAGACCGGCCCGACATCTATCACTCGGTACAGGAGCCGACCCCATGCGAGGGATGTCTTGTGCATCCTTGAGGTGCGGCAAGTGGATACGCAATATGAGCATCGCTGTAGGCGATGACGTGACATTCTCGTGGTGTGATTTGTCGTATCAACATTACGCGGTGCGATATGCGTGTATTACGGTTCTTTCGATGTAATACAACGGCCGTATTCTGCGAAAAATTTTAGGTTCCTCTCAGCAATTGCCGCGTGAGGATGTACCATGTTGCCCTGGCCGTTGGGTAACCTGTGTGCTGCGCGGATCAGGTAGTTTCCACCCGGCGGTGTTCAATCCATAAAGTAACGCGCAGGGAAAATTTGGGTACTATTCCATGGCGACATTCCAAAACCATCGCTGGCAAAAAGATCCTCGCAATCCCATTTTCCCCATCGGCGGCGGCCCGTTTGACGAAACGAGCTGTATGAATCCTTTCATTGTCAGACGTGGCGATGAATACCTACTTTTCTATGCTGGTGGAAACAAAAACGGGGGGCGAAAAATCTGCTTGGCCATCGCTCCTGTCAGTGATATCACTCGATGGAAGCGGTTAGGGCCATTGTTTGATAACGGACAGCCCGGAGCTTTCGACTCGGTATGGTGCGTTTTGCCGTGCGTGCACAAGTTCGGAGATAAGTGGCATCTCTACTACACGGGTAGAGATGATCAAAAAGGACTTGGTTTACAGTGCTTCTGGGGTATGGGACTGGCAACCAGCGATGATCTGATCCACTGGACCCGTTACTCGACGGATCCGGTGCTGCGGGGGGATGATTTTCCGCAGTTTCCCACCAATAAAGCTATCGCAGGCGGGGGGCCAATCATCGAAGTCCAGGACAGCGCAGGTAAAAAACTCTACCGCATGTACTACACCCTGCCCACGGGTACACCCAGCCCGGACACACGTATTGATCAGGCCAAGTGGGCGGTCATCGCGCATTCCTACGACGGTATCAAGTGGTTTGATAAGCGGATCATTCTTGGCCCTCGGTCTGAAGTGGAATACGAAAACGCCGCCGCTATTGCGGTCAACCCCTGGAAGACTCGGACTCGCTGGCGCGGTATTTACGCAGCGATCGGCACACAATTCGGTGCCTATTCCATCTGCGAGGCAGTCAGTGAAGACGGCGTCGTCTGGGATCGAGGTGAACCCGGCGAGAACCTGTCCCTTCCTCCATCAGGTGATGGATGGGAAAGCAAAATGACCGAGTATCCACACGTCGTCGAGGAAAACGGACGGCTGCGGCTGTTCTATTGCGGGAATGGTTATGGCTGTACGGGTATCGGCACCGCCACCGCTGAAAAACTGGATTAAATTTCATGGTGTGAGTTGCCAGCCGGAAATGTGCAAGCTGTCTGTAACGCAACCTCGGCTGCGCGGTATTACACTGCTCGCATGCCTCTGAATGTTTCCATCATCGGTGACGGCTCGATGGGTCTGGTTTGCGGGCTGCTTCTTGAGAGCCGTGGAAATCATGTGACGATTTGGGGAGCATTCCCCGATCACGTAGCGGCGCTCATTCAGACCCGTGAAAGTCGTCGACGACTGCCGGGGCACCGTCTGCCTGAGGCGATCCGGCTGACCAGTGATGACCGTGCCGCCTTCCGTGATGCAGATTTAATTGTCTCGGCTGTACCAACCCAATACATGCGGGAAGTCTGGTCGCGACTGGCAACCTATGCGCCTTCCCGCGTACCGGTTGTATCGGTGTCGAAGGGTATCGAGAACGTAACGCTGTTGCGGCCGACGCAGATCATTGCTGATGTGTTACAAACGACAAGCGGTGTCGGCAGACATGACACTCGGGCGGATCATCCGGATAAACCAGCGAGACCGCTCGCTGCGTTATCGGGGCCATCGGTTGCCGACGAGTTGGCACGTTGTCTGCCTGCGACGGTATGTGCCGCCAGCGATGACGAGGATTTCGCTCGTCTGCTTCAGCGGACGTTTACGACGCATTGGTTTCGTGTGTACACAAATCATGATCTGCTGGGCGTTGAGCTTGCAGGGGCTACCAAGAACGTAATCGCATTGGCGGCAGGTATCCTTGACGGTCTCCAGGCGGGGAATAACGCCAAGAGTGCCTTGCTATCGCGTGGTCTGGCGGAAATTACGCGGCTGGGTGCCGCAATGGGTGCATCAGCTGAGACGTTCATGGGGCTTGCGGGAGTTGGTGATCTGGCGACAACTTGTTTCTCGCCGACCGGTCGCAACCGTACCTGCGGCGAGCAACTAGGCAAAGGGAAAAAACTCGAGGATGTTCTCGCGGCCATGGCGGGTGTGGTCGAGGGTGTGCCGACGACTAAATCAGTCGTTGCTCTTGCCCAGAAGTACCGCGTGGAAATGCCGATCACACAGGCCGTGCATCAGGTATTGTTTGAAGGCCTTGATCCGATCGAAGCCATCAGTCGTTTAATGGCACGGGAGCTTAAACCGGAACGTGTGAGCTAATTTCCAGCCGAATATTCCAGCGATTATTAGCTCAACAATTCTGTCCCCTTGCCGCGCACATCTGGTAACTGCTGCTCACAATACGCACCCGATCATGTCACGTCGTATGTTGTACGGCTGTCGTCCGTTATTGCAGAGCTATTTCAAATGCACGGCTAATCAATACATCCAGTTCGACGTTACGAGAAGCGATGTTGGCGGATCCTAGAATGATGGTGTTCTGATTCTGCTGTGACAGGAGACGAAGCCGTGAATCGGTCGCGTCTTCCGAGTTTCGATCAACGAGACGCATCAGGAGAGACGTTGCAAGCTAAAGGCGTGCATACGTCAGGTCGTCACTTTGCGCGGATGACATTGATCTGCGCGTGGATTGCCATTGTCATAGGAGCGGTGGCTTTATTGGGGTGGATGATCGACCTCCCAATACTTCAGGGCACAGTCGTGCGTGGCGTGGCGATGAGGCCCAATGCTGCTGTTGGAGTGATTCTCGCTGGCGTGGCATTACTACTTTTGCGGCCGGAGGACGCTAGTCGAGTACGGCTGTGGGCGGGGAGATTGATCGCTGGCGCCTTGGTGCTACTGGGACTTGCCGTCCTCAGTAAACATGCGGTCGGCTGGGGTATGGGGATCGATCAGTTTCTTTTTGCGGAAGAAACGAATTCTCTGACTGTTGCGGCCGGCGGTGTGGGGATCGTCTCAAGTCTCACATTCATCCTCTTCGCCATTGAGCTATTGGCGATCGCGGAGAGTTCACGATGGATGCATACCGTAGCGCAATATCTAGCCCTGGTTGGAGGGGCAGCATTATTGGTGCCGCTGGTCGGTTACGCATACGGCGTCCAGTTGTTTTACGGTGTGGCGAAGTTTACAGGTGTTGCCGCCAACACCACCTGTGCACTCCTGGCGCTTCATATCGGCTTATTCTTCAGTCGGCGCGACACGGGGCCAGCAGCTGTAATCAGCTCAAGCTTTGCCGGTGGTGTGATGGCGCGGCAGTTTTTAATTCCTGCATTAGCGGGATCGCTGCTCATCGGATGGCTGTGTATCACTGGAATTCGCCGGGAGCACTTTGAGCCGGCATTTGGTATCGCACTGATGCTCGTCTCGCTGCTGATCATCCACGGGTTACTGATTCGACGTACCGCGGCGGTGCTAAATTCCATCGACGAATCATTTCGGCGGGGAGAGCAACGGTATCGTTCTCTGGTCGAGGTTTCAGCGCAAATGGTCTGGACCATGGACCCGCAGGGTGGACATATCCAGGTCAGCGCGGGCAATTCTCCTACCCGCCCGGCTCCGACACGGCTCGAGGCGTTATATGACCAGGTCCACGTCGATGACCGTCGTCGTGTGGCGTTGGTCTGGCAGCACTCACTACGAACCGGCGAGACATATCGAGCTGAGTACCGCCTTCGTCAGCCTGACGGCCAATATCGCCACATGGCTGATACCGGTATTGCCGTTCGTGAGGCCGATGGTGTGATCCGGGAATGGATCGGCGTGACGACCGACATCACCGAACGCAAACAAGCGGAGGAATCATTGCGCGAGTTGAGCGAAACTCTGGAACGGCGCGTTCAGCAGCGCACGGCGCAGCTTCGCGCACTGGCCTCGGAACTGACGCAAACAGAGGCCCGTGAACGCAGGCGTCTGGCACAAGTCCTGCACGACCATCTCCAGCAACTCCTTGTCGTGGCGAAAATGAGAATGGGCTTGCTGCGTCAACAAAAGCCTGATGCGGATCTGGCCGCGTCACTTCGTGAAGTAGAAGAGGTCATCACCGAATCAATTCAAGCCTCCCGCTCGCTCACGCTCGAACTTAGCCCGCCCATTCTTTACGACGGCGGCCTTGCGCCTGCGCTTGACTGGCTCGCCCGTCGGATGCTTGACCAGCATCGATTGGTGGTCGAAGTTGAAATTTCCCCCGAAGCTGAACCGCTAAGCGAAGCGGTCAAAACGCTTCTTTTTCAGGCGGTACGTGAATTACTCTTTAATACAGTCAAACATGCGATGGTGAGCGAGGCCCGTGTGACCATGACGAGGGAAGGCTCTCGCATCATTATTCTTGTCGAAGATGCGGGAGCGGGCTTTGATCCAGGTTCGGTCGCATCCGGCGACACGCTGAGTGATCATTATGGGTTGTTCAGCATTCGTGAACGGCTCGCGCTCATGGGCGGCGATATGTCTATCAGCAGCAGCCCCGGAAAAGGTACGCGGATCCAACTCTCTGCGCCGTTGTCGCTGCCCCAATCCATTAGTTCACAAGGAGCAACATTGGCCTCGATTGCGTCGCCGGTCGTAATGCCATCGGCTGCGCCGTCAACAAAAAATGTTATCCGCGTGCTCCTTGCGGATGACCACCGCATCCTGCGCGAAGGGATTGCCGGCCTGTTGCGCGGGCAACCTTTTATCGAAGTAGTCGGCCAGGCGGAAGATGGACAAATGGCTCTGGAAATGGCACGCGTGCTTCGACCGGATGTCGTGGTGATGGATGTAACGATGCCTCGACTCAACGGCATTGAGTCAACTCGCGCGATCAAGCGAGAGATCCCGGGGGTTCAGATCATCGGATTATCAATGCACGAAAAGGAAGACATGGCCGCGGCAATGCGAGAGGCTGGCGCGATTGCATACCTTCCCAAAGAAGGACCGTCTGAGGCGCTGATCTCCGCAATCCGATCCTGCGGCAGGCTGTCACCGACGACGTGACTATTGGTAAGGGATGAGTGAAATCACAGTCATCAGCATTTATCCAACCGCGATTACATGCAGCGTGTAGCTTTGCTGTGTAGTCTCTTCCGCGTCGTCATATGCTTCGATCGTTATGGGATAGCCGCCTGGTACGTCGCAGGAGCCGCTCACCCGGCCTGTTTTTTCATCCATCGACAGCCATGAAGGCGAGTTCACCAGTCGGTAGCGCACCGGACTGGAGCTATGGTTGAAATCCGCATGAGCGTCGTAGCGATATCGCGCCCCAATAAACTCTTCAACCGACGGTTGAGTCGTAAAACAAAGTCCCTTGATCTCAAGGGTCCATACATCATTCTTGAGCGGCCATGCATTACCAGCAATCACATAGAGCTTGTCGTTGAGTACCAGTGGAGAAAACTCGTGGCGCGGTTCCCAAACGTCCTCTGTCTGGAGTTGATTCCACTGCTTTCCGTCGCGCGAATACCACACGTCATTGAAATTGATCGAGTCGGGCTGTCCACGGTAACCACCCATCAGCCAGAGCCGATCTGCGTAAACAGCACACTCGCTCCAGATGCGTACTGGCCAAGGCGCATCATCCGTCACCCGGGTCCAATTCTTACCGTCGTCGGAGCACCACACATCGTTGTATGCTCGAAACGGTTGGTAAGCGACGATCCCGCCTCCGATCACCCAAAGTTTATCCTGAAACACCACGAGATTGCCGAAAAGCTGACGCGGCGACCACGGAGCCTTGGTGCATTCGATCGTCCATTCACGACCATCGATCGATGACCACACATCGTTGTACACATTGCCGTTTCCCGAACCACCAGCTACCCACATACGACCCTTAAACACCGCACTACCGGCTGCGTACCTGCCCTTCCATGGAACATTATCGCTGACGAGTGTCCAGTCTTTGCCGTTGGGTGAGGAATAGAACCCGCCGCTGGCTCCTGAGATCCACATTTTGCCCGCATGCGAAAAACGTACAGGGATGTTGATTCCCTTTGGGTCGGGCAAATCGCCGGAATATTCCCACGTTTTGCCGTCCGCACTGCTCCAGATATCGCTGACCAGTTCAGGCGTATAGCCGCCGAGAATCCATAGACGGTTGTTAAAGACAAGCTCTCCTTCAGAGTCGCGAATTTTGAAAGGAGCTTCATTGAGAATTCTGTCCCAGTTCAGGAGGGTGTAGGCACGGATGATTTTGAGCCGGGCAAGAAAGCGTGTCTGTCCGTCGGCTGCGGTAACCTCAAGCTGAAAATCGTTAAACCCTGAGTGGAGTGAATACTCGCGCGTCGCCTGACCTTGGACGATGGGTTCGCCGTTGAGCTTGATCGTCGCGCGGGGATCGCGAGCGGTGGCCGTAATGCTCGCCATTTTGATACCGCTGGCGACCTTGACGACGAAGCTGGCGCGGTTTTCATAAATACTGGGGAAAATCGTCCCAACACTGGTTGTCAGCGTTGCGAGGTGGGCATCATTATCCGGATTGTTGGTAGCAGGAATTACCATTTGCATGTTGGAAGGATGATATCACGCTGGTAATGGAAGCCTTGTCCGGTGTTGGTAGCCGTCAACCCAGCCAAAGACACCGCGGGTAACGACCAGAAGACGTTGCGCTACACCAACAAAAAGAGTTTATGACTGCACATGGTCTTGCAATGTGTTGAGATACAAATCAGCGTGGTATGATTCGGACTGTAATTTCTCATCTACGGTGATGTCTTTTCTGTGAAACGGGAGGACTCAGATGGAATCGCTGGATGCGCTGCGGGATCTGTTTGACCGAGACGGATTTGTGATAGTACGCGGGCTTTTCCCTCCAGCAGAGATAGAAGAACTCAGGAGCCAGATCAGCCGTTATGTCCGCGAAGTGGTGCCGAAGTTGCCCAAGGAAGCGGCATTTTTTGATGACTACTCAAAGCCTGAAACGCTGCGCAAGATGCAGGCACTTGATCGCCGTGATCCATGGTTTGCCCAGTTCATGAATCGGGGTAAACACGTTCCCATGCTGGAGCACTTTTTACGAGATCAATTCAGCCCACAGGGGCTTGAGTGGTTCGACAAGCTGCCATTTGATCAAAATGCTACTCCAGCGCATCAGGACGGCTACTACTGGAACCGTAAACCGAATGTCGCCTGCTCACTGTGGATAGCACTTGATCCGGTGGACCGTGAAAACGGCTGCTTGTGGTATGCCCGCGGCTCACAAAAGCTGGGGATTCTTCCACACGAGGCAAGCGGGGTATTGGGGTTCAGTCAGGGATTGAAAGATTTCGATGTCAAAAAAGTGGATGCGGTGCCGGCCGAATTGTCACCGGGTGACGCGGTAGCTCATCATGCGTCCACGATTCACTGGACCGATGTGAATCGTACGCCGCGACATCGCCGCGCGATATCGACGTTTTGTTTTGGAGCATCGACCGTGCTCGATGAAGAAGGTCACGCTCGCTATGCAGCGAGCCTCAAAGCACAACTGGCTAAACGTGGTATCGCCTCCACCATGTGAAAAATTACGTTATTTCAACGAGAGCACTATGCCTGCCATCAGCCAGATCAATCTCGGTATCGTTGGTTCCGTCGGTCGCGGGGGATCATTCAAGCGATCTTGCGACGCGCTGGACGTCATCCGTATCGCCGCTGTTTGCGACACCAATCGCGAAGCGATCGAGCAGTCGCGGTCAGTGCTTGGCGCGGAAAAGAGCTTTACCGAATACGAGGAAATGCTTGACAAGGGAAACGTGGATGCGGTCATCATCGGGACACCGATGCCGCTTCATGTGCCGCAGGCACTGGCTGCAATCAAACGCGGCATTCATGTGATCAGTGAAGTGCCGGCCGGTGTGAGCATCGACGAGTGTCGTGAGCTTGTTGAAGCGTGTAATAAATCCCAAGCCATTTACATGATGGCGGAGAATTACACATATACACAATCCAACCAGGTGATTACCGAGATGGTACGCCGAGGTGAGTTTGGCACGCCGTACTACGCTGAGGGTGAATACATCCATGAGCTTAAGTGGCTCAATGAGATCACGAAATGGCGTCGCAAGTGGCAGACAGGGATCAACGGCCTGACGTACGGCACGCACAGTCTGGGACCGGTGCTGATGTGGTTCTGGGCGCACGATAAGACGGATCGTGTCGCCAGCGTATGCTGCGTCGGCTCAGGACATCACTACAAAGATCCCCGCGGAGACGAATACGAAAACGAAGACTCCTGCGTCATGCTTTGCAAGTTCAAAAACAACGGCTTGGCGAAGATTCGCGTGGATATGCTCAGTGACCGACCGCACAACATGACGAATTACCACCTTCAGGGAACGGATGGCTGTTATGAGTCCGGGCGTGCCTGGGGTGAACGTAACCGTATCTGGCTGCGCAGCCGCACCCGAAACATTGACCAATGGCTGGACCTCGAAACACTTTCGAGTGATTTCATGCCCTCACACTGGGTGAAGTTTGAAGAATTGGCGAAAAAGGCAGGACACGGCGGCGGAGACTTGATCGAGTTGATTGACTTTACCGACGCTATTCTCGGAAAACGACCGACGCCCATTGGTATCCACGAAACGATGGACATGACGCTGCCCGGACTGGTGAGTCAACTTTCAATTAAGAACGGCGGCGCATGGATGGACGTACCCGATTCGCGCGACTGGTGATCGACTGTACGCTATTAAGCGGCTTTCAAGTACCGCAGCAGCCGGTTGCAACAGGATTGTTGTCTACACATCAGGCAATGATCGCTCGAATAAGATCACTTCTTTCCGCTGCTCTGGTTGATGATGTTGAGCAGAAATAGAAGCACGATCGCACCACCCAGCGCGATGAGAAATTCACCGATCGGACCCAGTGCCTTGAGTTGAAGCAGGCCGGCCAGGAATCCGCCTAACAACGCTCCGAGCACACCGACGATGAGATTACCCAGCAGGCCAAAGCCGCTGCGTTTCATGATGAAGCCCGCTGCCCAACCGGCAGCCAGACCAATCAACAGAAAGATAATGAGTTCACCGAGTCCCATGAGCGGATTATAGTCCATCCACGCACAGCTACGAGTTCAGCAAAAGGTGGCTCCCCCGGCGGCAATACTCGGATCAGGTCTCGACCTTGGCAAGTGTCTCACGCACCTCGCGCATGAGGGGGCGGAGTATGTCTTCAGAAAAATCGAACTGAATACCCGCCGCTTGAAATAGCTCTGGTAGTGGTCGTGTGCCACCCAGTTGCAGGGCCGCGCGATAATGATTCAGGGCTTTTGTCCGGTCGAGACGGAACTGGAGCCAGAGTTGCAGCGCACCGAGTTGAGCAATGCCGTATTCGATGTAATAAAACGGATGGTGAAAAAGGTGTAGTTGCGCATGCCAGCGTGTCTCACGGGCAGCTTCGTGACCGGCGAAATCAATGGATGGATCACTGAAACGACCCAGAATATTCAGCCACGCAGCGTAACGTTCTGCTCGTGAGTGGCCGGGATGTGTGTAGAGCCAATGCTGAAATCCATCGACCGTTGCGATCCAGGGAAGGATGCGGATGATTCCTTCGAGCAGGGTGGCTCGTGCACGATTCGCATCCTCTGGCTGTGGATAGAAAACGTCAAAGTGGTCCGCGCCCATCAATTCCATCGACATGCTGGCCACTTCGCAAAACTCGATCGGCGCGTGTCGCAGAAAAATCAGGGGTTCACTTCGCGCTGCCAGGTAATGGAATGCGTGGCCGCCTTCGTGGAGTAACGTCTCTACATCGCGCTGGAGACCAGCAGCATTCATGAAGATAAAAGGCTCACGGATTTCTTCGAGGGAGCTTTGGTATCCGCCGCCTCGTTTTGCCTTGCGGCTATCCAGGTCCAGATTTCGACCCGGTTTCAGATGGGAGAAATCGCTGCCCAGTTCCGAAGAGATTCTGTCGAAAATCATCTGGCAACGTGAAACGAGATCTTCACATCGATCCGGCGCGAAGGGTTTGAGCGGCGCACGGTTCCGAGGATCAACCGCAAGATCCCACGGTCGCAGACGAGTTAACTCCAGATCCCTGGTGCGACGGGTATTCAACTCCTTCACCAGGGGCATTACTTCGCTTTCAATCGCATCTGCAAAGCGCATGCAGTGATCGGGAGCGTAGTCGAACCGCATCATCGACTTCCACGAGTAATCGCGAAAATTCTTAAAGCCAGCATTTCGCGCGACCTGTTCCCGTAGCTTCAACTGTGACTCAAAAATAGTGTCAATCGCATCACGACTCTCAAGGCGGCGGTTCGCAGTGAGCTCCCAGACCTCCTGTCTTGTCGTTCGATCGGGTTCTTCGAGAAATCGCGCCGCTTGTTGGAGCGTGTACTGCTGGCCGCGATAGCTAACGAGCATCGCACCGTTTATTTTGTCGTATTCAGAAGTGAGTTTTGCGATCTGTGTCTGGAGCGGGACGTTTTCCGTACGGAAAATATCTACTTCTGTCCGCCACTCTCGGGTCAGGAGGGCATATTTCCCGACACCACCCACGGTTTTCAGCTCATCAAGTTGAGTGTGATAGGAGGAAGCTAGATATTTCTTCTGAAGCTCAAAAAATAGTGGTTGGATTTTTGGCCGAATGTTTTCCAGAAAGTGCAGAAAAGCCTTTTCGATTTCAACGTCATCTGTGTGGCAAGACTTTTCAATATTCCGACGGGAGCCGTATTCAGACATCACTGCGGAAAGTTCCGACAAATCGAGCAACCATTGATGCAGCTCACCCGCTGAATTAATGGCACGATCTAGCAGAGTCTGATAGAGCGGCTCAACGCGCGCCCAATCAGCGGGGTTAAGCTCCGCTGGAACAAAAGTACGTGTCGGCACTGGGGGCGTCGCGGTGGTCATGACCGAAAAGTGTATGCTTCATTTTGTCGGACTGTGAGAATACAACGAGAGCGGAAAATAGCTGCAGGTTGACATCATGTCTTCGGTTTTTGCTTCATGCCGCGAACTTTCATGGGCAGGCCGAAGAGATCGATGAATCCACGCGCAGCGGTCACGTCGTAGCCGCTCATGGCGAAGCTTGCGAGCTTTGAGTCGTACAGGCTCTTGGGGCCCTGGCTGTTGACCGCCAGCGCTTTGCCCTTGAAGAGCTTTACGCGGACGGTACCGGTGACGACTTTGTTTGACTCATCAATGAATGACTGCATCGCTTCGCGCAGTGGGTGGAACCACTGGCCGTAATACACCAGCTCGGCATAACGCAGAGCAAGCGTCTGCTTGTAGTGATACAGATCACGCTCCAGCGTGAGTTGTTCGAGAGCTTTATGTGCTTCGTAAAGAATCGATCCCCCCGGCGTCTCATACACGCCACGTGACTTCATGCCCACGAGTCGATTTTCAACAAGCACCGTCTGACCGATTGCGTGTTTACCGCCGATGCTGTTGAGTGTTTCGATGACTTGGTGGGCGGCAAGTATTTTCCCGTTCACCGCGACAGGCACACCCTTATCGAAGGTCACACTGACATATTCCGCGGTATTCGGGGTACGCTCCAGCGGCACCGTGATAGTCAGGCACTTTTTCCAGTTAGGTTCCTGGTCTGGGTGTTCGATTTCGCCGCCTTCATGACTGATGTGCCAGAGATTACGGTCCTGCGAGTAGATCTTTTTCTTGCTGGCGGTGATGGGGATTCGATGTTTCTCTGCATACTCAATGGCGGTCTCGCGGTCGTTCAAACCGTCCGCGAGGAACTTCGGGTCTTTCCATGGGGAGATGATTTTGAGCGACGGATTGAGTGCCATGTAAGTCAACTCAAACCGTACCTGATCGTTACCCTTGCCGGTCGCACCATGGCCAACGGCGTCCGCCTTGGTCTGCTTCGCAACGAGTACCTGATGCTTGGCGATCAATGGACGGGCGATACTGGTACCCAGCAGATAATCGCTTTCGTAAATCGCATGCGCCCGGAGCATGGGGAAGCAGAACTGTTCCGCAAACTCTTTCCGCAGATCCTTGACGACTACTTCGTCGGCACCGCTGGCGTAGGCCTTTTTTTCGATTCCGGCGAGTTCATCACCCTGACCGAGTTCTGCTGCGAAGGCAACCAGCTTCACTCCCGGGTAGCGTGATTTAAGCCAGGGGAGGATCACGGAGGTATCAAGACCGCCGGAGTAGGCGAGGACGATTTTCCGAGGATTGGATGCATTAGTGGGAGTGGCCATACGAGTTCCTTGCAGGGTTCGAGCTAAACAAGGTATCAGGATGCTGTCACTATTGCAGACGCCCCTCTGATTTCGTATTTACAAAGTTAAGTTGAGATGTGATTGCTCACGCAAAGAGTTCAAGCGATCCTGCCGATTATGCTATCGGACGTTAGCCTTGGTACGAGAAGATGTATGGTTTTTGAGGAATAGTCCGTTCAATCGAGCGAGATGAGCAGAGCGTAACTCTCGCAGCACTTATCCGACCCCTTCAAACCTCCGATACCTCTTCAGACCCCGGTGTCTGTCCCGAGCCGCGCGGTTACTCTGTTTCATCGGGACGACTTGGTGAGGGTGGTGCATGGAAATCGACACGATCTGCAAGACCGCGATGGAATTGGGCGCATCCGACGTACACATTGTCGCAGGTCATGTACCCATGATGCGCCTGCATCAGGTCATGACAGCAATGGACTATCCCGTCGTCACTCCAGAGAGTGCGATGAGGATGTTCAAGCACATGGCAAGCAACGAGCACGTGCTCCGTTTTGAAAAGATCAAAGACAGCGACTTTTCCTATGAAATCCCCGGCTTGGGACGCTTCCGTGTCAACGCGCACATGCAGCGGCAGACCGTGGCGATTGCCATGCGTGGTATCAAGGAAAAGATTCCGCCCATGAAGGATCTGAACTTGCCGGAAGTCATTGCCCGGCTGACGTATTTACCGCGCGGGCTAGTGCTGGTCACGGGAGATACAGGTTCGGGCAAATCCACCACGCTTGCGGCCATGATCCAGGCGATGAATGATCGTTACCACAAGCACATCATCACTCTGGAAGATCCGATCGAATACAAGTTCGTCAGCAGCCGCTGCACGATTGAGCAGCGCGAGCTGGGCGACGATACGCCGAGCTTCGCCAGTGGTTTGCGTCACGTATTGCGTCAGGATCCGGACATCATTCTGGTCGGAGAAATGCGGGATCTGGAGACGACAGCAGCGGCCATCACAGCCGCGGAAACCGGCCACCTGGTGCTCAGCACGCTGCACACGGTCAACGCTTCACAGACGGTGGAGCGCATCATCGACATGTACCCGGCCGACCAGCAGAACCAGATTCGTTCCATGCTTGCCAACACACTGCAGGCGGTCATCAGCCAGACGTTGTTCAAGCGGACAGACAAGAAGGGCATGTGTCCGGCGGTGGAAGTGATGCTGTGCACCCCAGCGGTGCGGAACCTGATCCGTGAAAACCGTGCGTTTGAGATTCCTAACGTGATCGAGACCAACCGTGCCATGGGCATGAAGAGCCTGGATAACGCGATCGCTGAGCTTTATTTCAACGGCATGATCAGCCGTGAAGACGCGGTAGCGCAGGCTGCATTCCCGGACAAGCTCGAACGCATGCTGGCGGCGTGAGGATTGATGAGGCGTACCCAGCGCACCATGAAGGAGGCAGTCGTGGCGTTGTTGGACATTTTGCACTTTATTTTTTGCGCTTTGAACTGAGGCTTTCCCATGCCTAATTACCGCTATCAGATGCGGACCCCAGGGGGGCAGACGACCGTCGGTATGACCACGGCGGATAACGCCATGGCCGCCGCCTCAGCTCTTCGAGCTCAAGGCAACCAGGTTCTCCAGCTCGTTCCTGTCACCGCGCAGCGAAAGACAGCCAATGACATCCTCAAGATGCTCAATCAGGGTTCAGGTCCATCACAGCGCGATGTACTCAACTTTACATCGCAACTGGCGGTGATGGTCCGTGCTGGTATTTCGCTTCGTGCTGCAATCGAAGGTATCGCTGAGCAGACGGAGAATGTGAAGTTCAAACATATTCTGCTCCAGGTGAAGCAGGACGTGGAGTCGGGCAAGCAGTTCAGCGAGGCACTTCAACGACATCCAAAGCTATTCAACCCGCTTTATGTCAACATGGTCCGCGCCTCGGAAATGTCGGGTTCATTCAGCCAGATGCTTGACCGCATCGCGGCGTATCTCGCTCAACAGATCGAAACGCGGGCCATGGTCATCGGAGCCATGATTTATCCCGGCGTGATTGGCACGCTGGCGGTTGCGGTAACCATTTTCCTGCTGACGTTCGTACTTCCAAAGTTTGCCGCAGTTTTTGCGGGTAAAGAAGCTGCCATGCCCTGGCCCACAGTTTTTCTGATGGCCTTATCGCGTTTCATGGTCGAATGGTGGTGGCTGGTCATCATGGGAATGGTTGCCGGGGTGGTGACGTTCATCATGTTTGTGCGCACGGAAGTCGGCGGGATCTGGTTTGATCGCGTCAAACTTAACACTCCGATTTTCAAGCGTATGTTTAAGGCTCTCTATATCAGCCGGTCGCTTCACACGATGGGTGAATTGGTCAATGCCGGCGTGCCCATGCTCGACACGCTTGCGATCACCGGCGATATCAGCGGCAACCGATTATTCCGCAAGCTCTGGCGCTCGGTCTATGCGTCGGTCAAGACCGGCAAGAAAATCGCCCACCCGATGCAGAAAAATCCGCTCCTGCCTAAAAGCGTCGTACAGATGATTTCGGCGGGTGAGGAATCAGGCAAACTCGGCGAGGTGCTCGACGAGGTGAGTACTTTCTATTCCAAGCAACTCCGTGAAGCGATCAAGACCTGCACCAGCATGATCGAGCCGGTGATGATCATGTTCATGGGTGGAGTCGTCGGCTTCATCGCTATGGCGATCATTCTGCCCATCTTCAAGCTGTCAACGCTGGTGAAGTAAGGGATAGGTTGAACCGGAGCCGTAAAAGATTCGAGGATGACGCTTTCCGGTTTGCATAAGGCTCCGCTGAATGGTTTGGTTGGAACAAGGCAGCTTATGCGCAGTAACGAAAACAGCGTGTCTGCCGGTTGCGGAAGACGAGTCGGGATGGTTTCCGGCTCAGGGCGATCCGCCATCCGCCGCCGGTTCCGCCGTAGTCGCGGCTTTACGCTCATCGAAGCCGCGCTGACTACGGTTATTGTCGGCACCGGTGTGCTGGCGATTGTTGCTGCGCAGCAGGCATATCACCGTAAAAACGACTGGGCGCAACGCACAGGTACCGCTGTGCTGCTGGCTAATGAGCTGCGCGAGCTGACACTCACTCTGCCGCAGCACGATCCGATTGATCCAACCCACATGGGGCCAGAATCGAACGAAACCAGTGTTTCGCAATATGACGATCTTGACGACTTTGCGGGCACGGTGGTCGGCGGAGTCGGCTCGGGAACAACATTCAGCCCGCCGATCAATGCGCTCAAACAGACCGTGCCGAACCTTAATGGCTGGAGTCAGACGATTAGCGTGGCGAACGTACTCGACGACAACATCAGCACTACTTTTACGCAGCCGTTAGGAACGACCCGGCTGATGCGTGTAAGCGTGGATATTTATTACCAGGCACCTGGGGCAGCGACGCCGATGTTAATGACCAACCTGACGTGGGTAGTGGGTGAGTAAGCAGTTAAACCGAGGAGGGCATGCGGTAGAGGTGAAAATAACGGAGGCGTGGCTTAGCGGAAAAGGTTGCCCAGTATGAGTTTTTCACAACAAAATATCGCCTCTCCAGTACGCCGACGCTTCCGGCGTGAGCGCGGTGCCGCGGCCATTCTGGCCATGATGTTTCTGGTGATCTTCTCATCACTGGCAGCGGCGATGGCGATCGTATCCCAAGGAAACCTCGCGACTGCTGACTCCAACCTCAAAATGAATCGCGCCCTTGCTGCGGCGGAGACTGGCATGCGGTTCATGGTCTATCGCATTAATCAGGAATCGGCCAAGATCACTACACGCGCTGGCCTCATTGATGGAACAAACGCACCTGCTTTGTGGACGGCCCTTCGTAATGCATTACAAACCTCTTTTACCGGTGAAGTTCACAACCTGTCCGAGCCGAGTTTGAATGGCTCGACGTTGACCATCGGCCCAATTGCTGTTGGTCCTAATTCCCCTACATTCATCGCTACGCTCACTCCGCATCCATTGGCAGGGGAGAACTACAACGCTGCCTATTATCAGCGGCCACCCTATAGCCAGATGGTTCCGGCGGTCTCAAGCAGCAACCCGCTCGATTCAACATGGATCCGCGTGAAGGTTTCCGCATCCGATGGTCCGGTCGGAAGACAGATTACGCGATCGATCTCCATGGATTTCAAACTAGAGAAGAAGATTCGCTTTGCGGTTCTTTCCAAGAGTCGCGTCATGATCGGGGCCAACGTGATGATTGAGGGGCCGATCGGCAGCCGGTTTACCGACACGAATCTCACGAACGGACACCCGGTTCAGATGCAAAGCGATTTTGCCGGCCTGGATACCGCGCTCGATGCCTCACTGACACCGTTCATCAACACACTCAAGACCAACGATGTGAATGGTGATAATCGGCTGAACGTCAACGATGCCGCTGAGATCAATGGCATGACGAACCCGGCGCAATACGACAAAAATGGTGACGGCTACATCGAGGACTACGACTTTTTCCTCGCCCGGTTTGACGCCAATGCAGACGGCAAGATTAGCAATTCCGAGTTGAATACCGCCGGCGATGTTCGTCGCGCACAGCTCATGGCACTGATCGATACGTTCGGTGATCCGACACGATCGGGATACAACGACGGATTTATCGACAACAGCGATCGATACGCGAAGATCAAGGGCAGTGTGTTGTTTACCGCGGCGATGGCGGGGTGGAATAACGGTGCGGCGGGGGGAGCGTACCAAAACTATTTTCAAGGGCCGATCCGACCAGACACCGGACAGTCACCCATTCAGTTCGAGGCCAGCGACGCCAGCGTCCATCAGTTTGAGGCTGACGATTTTGATGTGACTACCTACCGCAATCTCGCTACCGGTGATCTGGCCGCACAAGCGGCAACACAAGCGGCACAATACAACCCGGCTGATCCTTCATCGCCTCGGCCGCTGGGTACACAGGTTCGTGAAGCGGTTCCCTATGGATCGCAGCACCCGTATGACTTCTACGACCGCCCCGTGTACGAAAACATGACGTTCACCAACGTCAAGATTCCCAAAGGCACCAACGCACTTTTCAAGAACTGCAAATTTATCGGTTGCACTTTTGTTGAGACCACCAAAGACAATACGGACACCTACTACAACTACGTCGGCATGCAGCAGGCTGATGGCTCACCGCTGCACCCGGAGAAAACAGCAACGGTGAACGGTGGGGTAGTCAGCGATACCAAGCCGTTATCAAACAATCTCCGTTTTGACGGCTGCACATTTGAAGGAGCGGTAGTCAGCGACGCGACGACGTCGTTTACCAACGCCCGCAACAAACTGTCTTTCACCGGAACGACGAAATTCGACCCCAATGCAGCGAGCCTGACTGCGTCACAAAAGTTGCTTTTCAAGCGGAGCACGCTTCTGGCCCCGAATTATTCGGTGGAGATGGGTACGTTTATCAATCCCAGTGATAGCAAGGAGACCGTCAATCTTTCGGGCACCATTGTGGCTGGCGTTGTGGATATGCGCGGACAGGTGAAAGTGGACGGTACGTTGCTTACGACCTTTATGCCTCAAAATGGCACGGGGCCGGTGACGGGAAATACCAGCCCGGACTTCAATACGACGCTCGGATACTTTGCATCGACCAACGGTGACAAGGAAGGCGAGCTACCCACCACGGCATATGGTCTTGGTGTGATTCAGATTCGCTACAACAAAGATCTTCCGTTACCTGATGGCATCCTTGGGCCGATCAGTCTCACACCGAATACGGCAACGTATTTTGAGGGAGGAAATTGATCGGATGGCCGATCGTGTTGGAAAGCACGGACTCGATATGAAATTCAACTGTTCGACAATACGCGATCACCGGCTGCCGGCTGCCAGCCGTCGTGGCCTCAGTCTCGTCGAGACCCTGATAGCTCTGGCGATCACCGCGATGTTGTTGACCGCCACGATGGTTGCGACCGATGCGAGCTTCCGCGCGTATGCGGATTCCTGTGAACAGGCCAGCGCGCAGGCCGGCACACGGATGATTACCAATCGACTGCTGATGCTCGTGCGCACCAGCACCGCCCACGGCCCGCTTCTGCCTGATGGCGCGCACAGCCCGCCCGTTACTCTCAACGGCAACACCATCACCAGCAACTACCTCGAACTCATCGACCCCAGCGGTAACGAAATCACCATCGAATATCGTTCCGCTTCGAGCGAGCTTTGGCTCATCACGATTCCCGCAGGGTCAACTACGGCACAGGAGCAGCCGCTTATCGGCGGCGTGACCGCATGCACCTTCTACGCATTGCGTAAGGAGGACAATGACGGCCTGCTTGTCCTGGACCGTGCGACGATGGACCTGACCGTACGTCCTGGAGCCGACGCGACTTTGCCGCTCGAAAACGGCAACGTGTCGGACATCCGCATCATCGCATCCACGAAGCCTCGCAAGGTCGATTAAATCCACCTTGCGGCGACTCCGAAGAAGTGGCCGAGGTTGAGTTATCACTCCTATTTGAATATTCACGGTTAAGCGACTAATCGCGGTGGCGTTGTCGTTGTGCATTTGTTTTGTGGGTATTGCATTTCTGTTGGATTCATGTCCTGTCGGTGTTGCGGGTTGTAGGGGCTGACGAACGAGAAAGCTCGCGAAATCATTTTCTTGATGGTCGCCTCTTGAAAAAGTGAATCGTACGTTTGGCGTAACCTCGCCTCGCAGGGGACCGCGCCCGTTGTGGGCAACGGCCAGGCAACAACCGCGAGGATCGTGAAAGGGGATTTATGAAAATCAAGAAGGGCATCCTGCTTGCCGCGCTCTGTGGTGCGGCACTTCTGCCCGCGATACCCGCGGGGGCGGATACGCTGACCCTGTCGGGTACCGTGCGAGACTTCAAGCGCGGCGATAAGGCGGGCGGGCACCCGGACTTTGAAACCTGCAATACGGTTTCAGGTCACGGAACGTATGGTCACGTAATCAACCTTGTCGGGCCGAACCTGGGCAGCGACGGCAAGCCAGTCTATAACTCCGTCCGCCCGAGCAACGACTCGATGTCCAGCGCGAGCAACTTCAACAAGTGGTACAACGACGTGGCAGGCGTAAACATGTCCATGCCGTTGTCGATCACGCTTAGTAACGGCAAATCAACACCCGGCGGTGTGTATTCGTACTCGACCAATAAGTTCTTCCCCATCGACGGCCAACTCCTGGGTAACCAGGGCCAGAAGGACTCGACGGGTAAGGAGAGGAACTTCTCGTTTACCTATGAACTCAACACCAAGTTCAGTTATGAGCCTGGCCAGAACTTTAAGTTCACCGGCGACGATGACGTCTGGGTGTATATCAACGGTGTCAAGGTGATCGACCTCGGGGGCGTGCATGGCGCGGTGTCGGGTAACGTCGTACTTTTTGACGGCAAAGCGTTCATCTATAACGCCACGCTGCCATTCCCCGTCACCGGCGCGGTGAAAAAGGTCAGCTCCAGCTATGCCTCATCGCTGGCGAGCAAGTGGTCCGCGGCTGACCTCTCGGGTAATGCGCCCAAGAAAAACGACATCTATATCGATCTGGATCTGGAGGACGGCCAGAAGTGTACGCTCGACTTCTTTTTTGCTGAGCGGCACGTGACGGAGTCCAACTTCCGTATTGATACGAGCATCCTGTTACAGGAAGCCAAACCCATCACTGCTCTCTATGACTAAAGAGCGGGGAACCCCTCCGCTGAAATCAAAGATTTCGACTCAGCAACGCTGCGCCCGAGGGGACGCGGCGTTGCTTTTTTATAACCCCATCACCGCCACACGATTGGCGGATTACGTCGGAGATCAGTGTGCAGAAGAGTCAATACCGCTTGATGACTAACGTATCGTTCTGACCGCCGAAGCCGAAACTATTTGAGAGTGCCACATTGACCTTGGCCGGTCGGGCGTGGTTAGGCACGTAGTCCATATCGCAAGCAGGATCGGGCTTATTGAGATTGATCGTCGGGGGGAGCATGTTGTCACGAATCGCCAATACACAGGTAATCAGTTCCACGGCACCGGCTGCGGCGATCAAGTGGCCAAGCATGCTTTTGACCGAGCTCATCGGCACTTTACGAGCGTGCTCACCAAAAACATGCTTGACTGCGAGAGTTTCGATGGAGTCGTTTTCCTTGGTCCCTGTCCCGTGCGCGGAAATGTAGTGAATGTCCCGAGGTTGAACATTTGCGTCGGAGAGGGCCTGCTTCATGGATGCGATCGCACCGCGTCCGTCAGGGTGGATGTCAGTGATGCGATAGGCGTCCGCGCTGGAGCCGTAGCCGACGATCTCCGCGAGGATTTTCGCGCCACGCTGCTGCGCGTGATTGAGGGTTTCGATGATGAGCATCCCTGCACCTTCGCCGAGTACGAACCCATCACGATCCACACTGAATGGCCGGCTTGCGGTCAGGCAGGAGTCGTTACGTCGTGAGAGCGCGGTGAGTCGGTTGAAGCCTGTAACGCCGAAGGGGTGAATCATCGTGTGCGCGCCGCCGGTGATCATGACGTCCGCATCACCGCGACGGAGAATCTGTGTCGCCTCGCCGATGGCCTGTGTGCTGGCGGCACAAGCGGTGAGACAGTTGTATGCCGGTCCCTGTGCCTCAAACTCCATTGCTAGATGGGTCAGTGGCATATTCGGTTCTTGCTCGATTTCGCGCGTCGCATTCATCCGTGTCTCTGCGAGCTTCGACCACGCCACCGTGTCCAGTGACTTTTTCTCCTGATCCCAACCGCCAAGATTCGCCGCGACGTAATTATCAAAATCGAGAGAACCTTCACCTGAGCCGAGGTAAATCCCCATTCTCTGGCGGTCGAGATCCTGATAGCGATCCAGTCCGGAAGATTTCCATGCTTGTGTCGCAGCTCCGAGTGCAAATCCGGTATTCAGTCCCACTCCTTCGTGGATCGTCGGATTTTTCACGTAGCCGCGGTAGTCGTAGTCTTTAACCTGCGCGGAAAAACTGGTTGGAAATGTTGTGGCGTCGAAACGGGTTGTCGGACCGATGCCGCATTCACCCCTGAGAAGGCGTGACCAGACAGTTTCTATATCGTGGCCGAGCGGCGTGACCCAACCGATACCTGTAATGACGATGCGTGGTGTCATAGGGGCATTGTAGCGGCGCGAGACGATTGATCCGGATGATTGGCGGACACGTGTTTCAGATCACAGGTGTGATCGCCCAGCCGTCATCAACATCAGGTAGATGTGTTGACTCGCTCCAGTATCAGGGCAGCGTTTTGCCCGCCGAGACTGGCTCCGAAAGTCAGCACGTGTCGCAGTGTTGCCGACCGAGAGGGTGCGGTCCCTGCGTGGATGCCGTCCAGAGGATTATCGCAATTCAGAGTCGCGGGTATGGTTTGTTCGACGAGGGCTTTAGCGGCAATGGTGACATCAATGCCACCTGATCCAGCGCCGCAGTTGCCCGCATAGGGTTTCATGGAAACGATCGGCACCTTCGTGGCATAGTCGCCGAGTACTTCGCGGATTGCCGCAGCCTCAGCGCGATCGGACTCCGCCCACCCCAGACCAAAAGGAATCACCAGATCAATTTCATCAGCGCCAATTCCTGCCTCGCGCATCGCCGCTTTGATTGCCAGCGTGATGCCTTTACCTTGCGGATCGGGTTTGAGGTTTCGTGACTGTGGATGCACCGTCTGTGAAGCACCGAAGCCGCGGATGGCAGCATACGCGCGGGCACCGCTGGCATCCCTGCGTTTGTTGAACGTGTCTTCTGCTTCGAGAACCACGATGCCGCCGCCTTCTCCCAGAGCTGTACCGTTTGCTGACTTAGAAAACGGCCGGATCGCGGTGGTGGGAGCCTCGTAGTCGGTCGTTGTGAGCCGCCCGGTCATGAGTTGCCGCAGATAAGCCATCGGGTTGAGCTTGCTCTCCGCTCCGCCGCAGAAACAGGCATCAGCTGCGCTGCGCTGAATCACACGTAATGACTCGCCAATAGACAGTCCGCTGGATGCCTCGCCGCAGGTGATCGTATTTGATGGCCCCTGCGTGTCGTGAATAATCGTCACATGGCAGGCCAGCATGTTGGGCAGATATTTGAGAAGCCAGAGCGGGGTGAGGTGGGTCATGCCCTCCTTACCCCAGGCGTGGATATCAAACTCGCCGTTCGCAGCACGGGCGGAGTTGAGAGCATCGGTCAGCTCGTTGAGTTCCGCAGCGATAAGTCCAGCACCAATATGAGCGCCGACACGTGTCGGGTCGTAGGAAAGTGCGGGAGAGGCTGGGTCGCCCTCGGCTATGCCTCGCGTCACCAGCTTCGCATCACGTGCTGCCAGGTCGGCTGCGGCGACAGCCAGTTCAATATCCCGCGCCATGACCTTGATACCTTTGCGGTAGCTTTTGGGCACGAAATTGCTGACCTTGAAATCCCGTACTTCGCCGGCGATGCGGCAAGCGAAGCCCGCAGGGTCAAAGGCTGTGATTGGTGCAATTCCGCTCCGGCCGGTCCGTGCGGACTGCCACGTTGCCTCAATACCAAGGCCCATAGCACTCACTGGACCCAGGCCGGTTATTAGTACACGTCTGGCCATGCGAAAATCCGACTCCGTACGAAGCGGAGTAGTGTAAGCGGGAAAAATCAGACGGGGAAATGGGGCGGTTCGGGCCAGACTTAGCGCGGACGGGGATCGTCATCGCGCCCGGTACCGGAAAAGAGCCGGTTATGCGCGCCGGTCCGTGCTTCTACGGAGTCATCGGTATTGACGACATATCCAAGCATCGTCCGATTGAGCCTCTCGACGTGACCATCAATGAACGACACGTTAGCTGCACCACCGTGGCGGTCATCCGTAGCGGAGCGGTTGATATCAGCGCGGTTCGCATCATCGCAATAGTCGCTCTGGGCTGCGGGTAACAGGCGTGGCGGGTCGAGTGACCAGCCGTGATTGCTGACGTTGGTCAGGGCCGATGCCGTACCGGAGGCGTCGTAAGGTGTCCGGGTACTCTTGGGGCGACCTGAAGCGGTACCCAGCGCATCGCCAGCCAGCACGGTCTGGCTGACTAAATTTTCAACCCGTACGGGGAAGTTGATAGCAACGCCGCTCGATCCGATCCTGCTATTTCCCAAAAATTGGTGGTTGTATCCGTAGGGGAAGTTTCGATTGTTGACCCGTTCGGGCACGGTGGGGCAGACGAATATTTTGTGGGTGACCAGTCGGGTGTTGTCGTTTGAGCTATCAACGTCGTTGGGATTTGTGAAAGCGTAAAACCCCGCTGACGATCCCATGGTGACGTACCAGCGTGGCCGCCAGACGTGACCATTGCCGACATTGTAAATATTCGCCCCGCTGATATTGGGCATGCGTCCGGGCACCCCCAGGCCGCGGTGGTCGTTGGCGTAGATCGCATATCCAAGCGAAACCTGGTGCAGATTAGATGAGCATTGAACCGCTCGCCCTGACTCCCGCGCGGAACTGAGCACCGGCAGCAAAATACCTATGAGCAAAGCGATAATCGAAATAACGACTAGTAATTCGATGAGCGTAAACGCTTGAGTGGTGTGGTGTCGCATGATGTAAAAACAGCGGCGGGAATCCATCATTTCGTACTCGGAAAGCGTATTGCGTGTTCGCGGATACGCCTTGGCGTTACATCATTCAGACGTATGAAAGCGGACGGGAGTTTCAATCAGGCAGAAATTTTAGTTGATGCGATCATTGAACGGCGTCCAGGATCCTGATTCATAGCCGGGTAAGTACGACTTTGCAGGAGTGCGCGATACGTTGCCGCCGGGAAAAAGGATATTGGCTCCGCCATTGTGGTGGACACCGGGATGGTGATCCGAACTGGTACTCGGCACGCCTAGAAATGCACCGATCCACATTGCCCAGACTTCACTGCTCGTCGAGCCGGGTATCGGAGGCGATCCGCCGAGGGGTATAGTGCTTCCCCAACGGTTGATTTCGTGCTGGTCCATCAAAACAATTTGATTACGCGGGAGTTGATCCCATTTTGTAACGAGATTGGCGATCCCATCAAGAGACTGGATGCCATGGGTTACATTAAATCTTGTGTTGAAAAGGTAATCGAAAATTTTGTCAGCACCCGTAATGAAGCCAACCCCGCTGCAATAGTAGTTTGTCTTGTTGGTGGTTGAAGGACAGTCAAAAACTTTCGAGTGTGTCCCTAAAAGGAAAAGATTTCGTTGCTCCGGGACCGTTGGTCCGACCGGCCCGCCATTCACATAGCCCGGATTAAATCGAAACCATTCGAGTGTCGAGTAGCGAATCGTTCCCGTAACCGAGTCCACGATCGTAGGGAATCGCGGTAGAGAGTCCTGATGATCGGCAGCATAGCTGTGCATGCCGATTCCAAGTTGGTGAAGGTTGTTGGAGCAGACGGTCGCACGGGTGGTTTCTCTTGCTTTACCCAAGGCTGGCAGAAGTAACGCGATCAGCAAAGCAATGATCGAAATTACCACCAGCAACTCAACGAGTGTAAAGCCTGTATATCTACGTTGAATTGTTGCAGGCGAACACTTCACGATGATGTGCCGCCCGAGTTGTCGCATGCGATTACCCTGTGCGATAGGACCGCAGATTAAGGGGCTCCAGCTAAATAATCCTAATCAAAGTTTAATCGAAGACAAGAGAATTTTGTCATTGGTTGGAAGGGAACTCGAAAATCATTGCCGGTGAGTGAATTAATCCGTTCTAAGACCCGCGATGAAGACGGCTGCGATTAGTTTTGGCGTCGATTACATCAAGATAACCCACAAGCCGCACATAGAGCCGCTCGCAATCAGGAATTACCATCATGAACCTGGTTATCAGAGTAGGCGAAGTGTTGTAACTAATTTGTTGGCTATGCGATGCATTGATCCGCGGAATACGGGGATTATTCCAGCGGTTTGACCAATCCCGTCAGCAGGTATTCCGCAAATGCCCGGTTATAGAGTGCGCCGGGACGACGTTCACGGATTCGGTTGACAGTAGCGGCTGGCTCTTCTCCCAGATAGCGCATGATCAGTGCGACGATCAGGGCTGAGCGATTGAGTCCCATGCCACAGTGTGCGAGTACCCTGTCGCCGCGTTTAACCAGCTCTGCGCCGAGTTTGGCGACCGCGTGCAATCGATCGATATCTGGCATATCGCCATCGTTGATGGGCAGGTAAACATAGAGAAACTGACCGGCACCTTCGGGTACGCCGGGGTCCACGCCGCCTTCGAGGTCAATCACGACGTTGATGCCGCGTTCAATGACGGCTGCCCAGTCGTTGATAACCGCCGAGAGAAAGAGCCTGCCGTGATCGTCGATCTGAGCGATGTCGAGCGGAGAATCCATATCGTCATCGTAACGCTCTTGGAGTACTTTTTCTGAGCCTGCCAACCGCGAGTAAAATTCAAAGCATGGACCAATCCAGCCGTACCCTTGCCTCGCGCATGGGGATCAGCACGCTTGTCCTGATTCTCGGCTTGCTGTTGCTGGCAGGTACCGCCATGTGGGGGCTTTACGGGATTGATGACAGCCTCATCCGTGCGTTGACAGCCTATGACCGGCTCAAGGCAACCTACGATGTCGCCCTGAGTGTGCAGCGTGCCAGAGAAATGCTCGACCGTCTCCCGCCTGATCGCACGGAGGTGGCATCGCAGCTCCGTGATGCGACGAAAAAACTTTATGAGTTGCCGCTCCAATCGGATCAGCAAATGATCGGTCAGGCGTGTGACGCTCTGGTAGCGGCGCAGCGGGCCTTGGATGATCGGGTGTCGGAAGATGGAATCGCGCGAGCGATCGGGAGTATCAATCATGCTCTGGATGCGATGAACCATATCTCAGCCACGACTCGACAGGAGATGGCGGAAATCGACGGTGAGCGTTGGGTGCGCAAGACCAGCATCATGGTCACGCTGGGCGCAGTGTCGCTTGTAGTCGTGACGGGTGCGATTTTGATCGGACTAATGCAGTATCGCAGCGTAATCGGGCCGTTACGACGATTGGGTGAAGGGGTGACCCGTCTGAAAGGACGGCGTTTTGATGCACCGCTGGCGGTACACGGCGATGCGGAGTTTGCGCAATTGGCGGAAGAGTTCAACCGGATGGCGGTAGAGCTTGATGGTTTCTATCGCAGCCTGGAAGAAAAAGTGGACGCCAAGAGTCGCGAACTGATCCGCTCAGAGCGTCTGGCGAGCATGGGTTTTCTTGCGGCAGGTGTGGCGCATGAAATTAATAATCCACTGGCAATTATCTCCGGTCACGCGGAATTGGCGGAACGTGGACTGTCCCGTGTCACCGTGGCTCGCAGTGCTGAGGTTGAAGACACCACCCGCTCATTGCGCGTCATTGCGGAGGAAGCGATACGGTGCAAGGAAATCACAGGTAAGTTGCTGGGTTTGATCAGAGGCGGTGATCGTGATCGTGTGACTGTGAACGTTCAGCAGGTGTCACAGGAAGTGAGCGATCTGGTGGCAGGGCTCCCTCGCTACCGCGGCCGTCGCGTGTCCGTCCGCTGCGAGGAGGGGCTTCAGGTCAGCGCCAACCAGGTCGAACTAAAACAGGTGTTACTGAATTTGGTCGTTAATGCTTTGGAGGCGACTGCTGACTTTGCAGCCACGGTAGCCGTGGTGGAGATTAATGCTCGCGGCATGGATGGTTTTGTAGAGTTGACGGTCAGCGATAATGGCAGGGGAATGGCTCCCGAAGTCCTCGCCCATGTTTTCGAGCCGTTTTTCACCGCTAAGCGGGGAAGTGATGGCCGGCCGAGTGGTATCGGGCTGGGACTGGCGGTCACCCACGCAATTGTGGAAACGCACGGCGGTCAAATTCGCGCGGAAAGCCATGGACCAGGCACAGGCAGTCGTTTTATCATGGAGTGGCCGAGAGTCTAGAGTACATCGAAAGGTTGCTGTGACGAACGCTGAAGCTCGATCCGCGGGAAACGCTCAGTCGGACCTGCACGTCCTCGTTGTTGAGGACGAGCCTCGACTGCGCGAAATGCTTGCCCGGTCGCTGCGCGACATGGGTTTTATTTCCTTCCAGGCGCGGACCGGCGAAGAAGCACTTCGGCAGCTCGAAACCGAGACCGTGGACATCATCATTCTGGACCTGAATCTTCCGGGCATCAATGGAATCGAAGTGCTCCGAACCGCTCGTAAAAGTAACCATAATCTGCCCGTAATCATCCTCACCGGTTACGGCGATCTCGACTCGGCTCGCCAGGCAATTCACCTCGATATCGTGGAGTTCCTGACTAAACCTTGTCCGCTGGGAGACCTTGAAGCAGCTCTGGAGCGTGCTCGGCGGCGAATTGCCGCATCCCGCCCGGCACCTGCACCGGTAGCGGTTACTCCTCCCAAAGAATGGCCTCAGGCAGAACCCGGCGAATCAATGGAAGACATCGAACGTCGTCACATCATGGCCGCTTTAGCGCGACACGGAGGAAATCGTGCCAATACTGCTGCGGAACTAGGTATCTCATTACGAAAGCTTTACTATCGCCTCGCTCAATATGAGGGACGTGGGCAACAGCCTTCCTCGGAATAAGTGCTAAGACACGGACTCCTATTAGACGGCTGCACCTTACGACGGCAAAAGTTTCGCAAGAGCATCGTGTGGTCTCGCAATGACGTGCGCCGCGACTACCTTGCCGACTTTCTCAGCCGCAGCTTTGCCAGCATCAATTGCCGCCTTCACCGCTGCCACATCACCACGGATCATTACCGTTACGTGGGCAGCGCCGATTTTTTCCTTGCCGACGATCTCGATATTTGCTGCCTTGACCATGGCATCCGTCCCTTCGATTACAGCTACGAGCCCCTGTGTTTCCAGAAGTCCCAGTGCTTGCATTAATGGCTTCCTTTCGTTCGTGGATGGCAGCATGTGTAAGTTGCCATCGTTGATCGGACTGTATTCTTGTTTTGTGTAAACCATGGCTGCCCGCGGCGGGTCCGCCATGTTCATGCGAAAGGTCGTGGCTACTTTCGCTTTCATTTGCTCGCCGATGTGAGCTGCGGTTTCTATCGCTCGACGAACGCTTGCGGCATCACCCACGAGTTTGATTGCGATATCCGTGCCTGCACTGCCTTCGATTCCCGCGATGGTGACATCGGCAGCCTTCACCGCAGCGTCAGCGATAACCAAAGCCACGCCTAGGCTGTGTGTTTCGATCAGGCCGAGATTAAATGTGGTTGCAGGCAAGCTCTACAGAATAACGAAAAGCCGACAAGCAAAGGTAGATCAACATGTCACTGGTAACTGGTGGAGGGTCATCGCCGTACTGGAAATGATGATTTGATCAGGAAGCGGGCATTCCCTGATTTTGTATCTTAGCCCGATAAGAAAATCGATTCATAGGTTGATAACTGGTTCCGCTACAATCACATGTTCGATCAGATCAGGGGCGTCATTGACATGACTAAGCCGTCCGCGGACTTCCCGGCGCAACCGGGCTCTGCCTCCGCGCCAGTCATCCCGGAGCATGCGAGCGAGTCGCGGCCGAACCGACATCGCCGCGCCGAGCCAATGCTCGTCGAGGTGGCGTGGGAGGTTTGCAATCAGATCGGCGGCATCTATACCGTCCTTCGTTCCAAAGTCCCCAGCATGATCGACAGTTGGGGTTCGCGTTATCTGCTGCTGGGGCCTTACAACCCCGCTCAGGTGGCGGTGGAGTTCGAGCCGGCGGCTCTTTCGGGCGGTATCGGACAGGTCGTCAAGCAGATACGCGACATGGGTATCGGCGCTCACTATGGCCGATGGCTTGTTAATGGCCGGCCGCATGTGGTGCTGCTCAACTACCTCGATATTTTCAGCAGATTGCATGAGGTGAAATACCGGCTGTGGAAAGATCACGCCATCTCAATTCCCGCGGATGACGAGTTGCTCAACAACGTCGTTGCCTTTGGTGAAGTTGCCCGGCTGTTTCTCATGCTGCTGGCACAGAAGGAATCGGATCGTCGCAAGCTGGTAGCTCATTTCCACGAGTGGATGACAGGTCCCGCGATTCCGATATTGCGTCGCGCGAATTGGCCCGGATCACTTGTCTTCACGACACACGCCACGCTGCTGGGACGTTATCTGGCGATGCACGACCAGCATTTTTACGGGAATCTGCCGTTCTATAACTCCGACGCCGAGGCAAGAAAATTTAATGTCGAAGCGCAATATAAGCTCGAACGTGCCGCCGCCCACGGGGCACACGTCTTTACAACCGTCTCGGATATCACCGCGGAGGAATGTCGTTACCTGCTCGGCCGCGCACCGGATGTCCTGCTGCCCAACGGCTTGAATATCCAGCGATTCGCGGCACTCCATGAGTTTCAGAACCTACACAAGTTTTATAAAGAGAAGTTGCACCAGTTCACGATCGGGCACTTCTTTCCCAGCTACAGTTTCGACCTCGATAAGACGCTCTATTTTTTCACCAGCGGTCGATATGAATATCGCAACAAGGGACTGGATATCACCGTCGAAGCATTGGCACGGTTAAATCATCGGCTGCGCGAAACGCAATCGGGTGTTACCGTTGTGAACTTCATCATCACCCGCAGGCCGTACAAATCGATCAATGTCACCGCTCTGCAGAGCAGCGCAATGCTCAACGAGCTGCGCACCGCGACAGAGGCGATCAAAGAGGAATTAGCCGACAAGCTCTTTCACGCTGCGACGGCCGGGAAGATCCCCGATCTCAATTCACTCGTGGATGAGTATTGGCTTTTGCGACTCCGTCGCACAATGCATGCGTGGCGTCGCGCATTTCCTCCCGGCGTTGTCACGCATGATCTTGTGGACGATCAGAAAGACGAGCTGCTTAACCAAATCCGAGCCTGCCGACTATGGAACCAGCAGAGCGACCCGGTGAAGGTGATCTACCATCCTGAGTTTGTGACGCCGGCCAATCCACTCTTTGGTATGGAATACGAACACTTCGTGCGGGGGTGTCATCTGGGCGTGTTTCCGAGCTACTACGAGCCGTGGGGCTACACACCGCTGGAATCGATCGCGCTGGGAGTGCCCGCGATCACCAGCGATCTGTCGGGATTCGGCAGCTATCTTGTGCAGTTACTGCCCGATCACGAAGAGCGGGGACTGTATGTGCTGCGACGTAAAAATGTCGGCTGGCACGAATCAGCACAGGAACTGGCGGAACGAATGTTCCGCTTTGTGCAGCTTTCACGTCGTGAACGAATCGCGCTGCGAAATAATGTCGAAAGTTTCAGCGAGCACTTCGACTGGCATAACCTTGGTCGGCGATATCACGAGGCGCATGAGTTGGCGTTGGATCGGGTGGGCTAGGGGAATCGTCACCAAGTAAAACTGCCTGTAAAAACAGCCTCTCCCGCCTTAGGGGATAGTGATCGTCTCATACCTCGACACTTTGACCGTCTCGCTCCAGTAATCCGGAGGCAGGCCAGCCTTCATTTTCAGATGTTGTAAAAACTTGCGCGGCTCCGGCAGATCACCCCAGACAGCAGGCAAAAACGTGCCCCGGTAGCGACCTTCTTCCAGCAGCAATCCATCCACACCCGGTCTTAATTGCGCGATCAGGTCGCTTTCGCTCGTGAATGTCATCGGTGATGCTGGTGTGAGAATCGAAAGATGGATTTCGACTTGCATCAGTTCATCTTCGGTAAGCGGCGGAAATCGAGGATCGGAAAATGCAGCCGATACCGCGCTAGTGGCAACATCAACAGCCAAAGGACGTCGAGCTTCAAGCGTGCCGACGCAGCCCCTTAATTTATTGCCAAGATAAAGTGTAACGAAAGTAGCCCGCTTCTGATGCAAAGCTGCTGAATAGTGTGACAGGTCGATCTGTATTTGACTGCGATTTTTCAATCGTTGTGCGATCGCATCCCGTGCGATGCGCAGGAGCGTCTGGCGGTCTTCCTCCGTTAACACCATCATCTCTGCCACATCTCAAGTGTAACGGTGCTCGGTAATGGAGACATCCCCGTAAAGGAAGCGAAACGTACATCACCGACCAAGGCTGGCCATGACTCGCGCCACGATTTCCTTAACGGTGTTGGCATCGACGCTGTCGCTTCCGGGAACAGGACACCCCGAAGCGGGCGGGTTGACCAACCCGTGTTCGCTGATCAGGCACTGGATGACGTTGGTGATCCGGGAAATATTGAGCTGACTGCTGGAGCTTTGATGTTGTCGGCCTTTACCCATTTGGAAGCCGCGCACGCTCATACCGGCCCGGAAACCTTCGGGAAAATCAGCCCCGGTCAGCATGACTTCGATCAGTTCGAGCATCTGGTACTGAATTTTTGTTGCCTCGGCGATCCGTCCCTCACGGAAGTTGTTGTAGAGCCTCATGATCATCTCCGGTACAACGCCGGAGGTAGCGATCGTTCCGCCATCGCCTCCCATGAGCAGTGAAGGCAGCAGGATTTCTTCACAACCGATGAGGAATGAGAAATCGGGACGGATTGGCCGGATTTTGCTGATGGTGTTCATGTATCGCGGCAGATCGCGCTGCGAATCTTTGATGCCAACGATGTTGGGATGTTTGCAGAGCGAGACGATGGTTGGAATGGATATCTCGTTAGCAAACTGCGGAATGTTGTACATCACTACAGGTAACCGGCTGCGGTCAGCCAGTTCCTCGAAATACTGGTGAACGGAATCCTGACTCATCTTGAAGTAGTACGGCGCGATGATCGCGCCAGCGCGACAACCCAGGTCCGCGTAGTAGTTCATCGTGTCCACAGTCAGATCGATATGAGCCTCGTACGCGCCGGCGAGCACGGGTACCTCGCGGCCAGCACGTTTCGCCCGGTCACAGGCTATTTCAATAACACGTCGCCGTTCGGGATAGTCGAGTCGGACGAATTCCCCGGTTGATCCGTTAGGGTACAGGCCGGTGACGCCTTTTTCGATGAGGTAGTCGATGAGTCGGGCGAGTTCTGACTCGTTGATCGCGCGGCCGGCGTCGTCGAGCGGAACCATGTTGGGGCAGAAGATGCCTTGGAGCTTTCCGGGCATGAGCAGAGAACCTCAGTGGTGATGCGAAAAAGCAATGATATCAGAGATGGAGAACGATCGGTTGCGCCAATCCACAGGATATCACGGGTGATGGGATCTATGCCCGCGGCGTCCCGTGTTATGCCACACGACCACGACCGGCACGTTTCGCGTTGTAGAGTTTGTTATCCGCCATTTCGATCAGTTCATGGCCGGATCGTGCGTGGTCGCGGCGAAGCGAAGCGATGCCGATGGACAGGCCGGTCTTGATTCCATTGGGCAGATTAGTGGGAGCCTGCTGGTTAAAAAGCGTAATGAGCTGTTTAGCCAGTGCGCCGGCCCGCTCGACACTGCATCCGGGCATAAGGACTAGAAACTCGTCACCGCCTAACCGGATCGCGTAATCCTCACGGCGGGCGCATCCTTTGAGTAATGCTGCCAGCGAGACGAGCAGGGCGTCTCCTGCGGCATGCCCAAGCGTGTCATTGATCGTTTTGAAATGATCCACGTCGATTACGACGCAGACCAGGTCTTCGTTGGACTGACGCGCCGACTCCGCGAGCGGTTCAAGATGTTCCTCGAGGAAACGGCGGTTGGCGACGTCGGTGAGCGGATCGCGCATGGCCATCGTTCGCAGCTCGCGTGTGGCACGACGCGTTGCCTCCTCGACTCGGTGGTCAAGGGTTCGTCGCAGGTGCTTGGCTTCGTGGTAATCGCGGCGGCACCAGGATGCGATCTGATGAATCTCCCGCGCGATCTGGCCAACCTCATCTCGCCGCTCGATGGGTAGAGCTTTGATCTCCGGCAGGCTGTAGTCGCGGGTGATCCGCGCCAGTTGGATCGCGAGCTTCTCGAAAGGCCCCCCGATCCAGTGGCGTGCCAGTACCAGTGTCGCGCTGATGATGGCGGTTAGGCCGATCGCCAGAAGAATTCCCATACTGCCGAACTTGGCTTCGATAAATCCGATAGCGGCACCGCCGACGGCCGCGAGCGCGACCAGAAGGTTGACCTTGTTGCGCAGAGGAACATCATTCCATGCGGAGCTGATGCGCGGCTGCACGGGCATCGCTTCGGGCGGTGCTTCCTGACGCGGCCCCCCGACTGTTACCGATGGTACAGCCGTCTCGGATTGCAATGAACCCTGACTCACGAAGGGTTCATCGGAAGGAAAAGGGGGTGAGTTTGGTGAGAGCTAAACATTATCGGGCCGCATGGGCAGCCGCGTCACCAGCAACCGACGGCGATCGTGTTTTTACGGCGATTCCGCAGGCGCATGGCCATACAAGTACTCATGAAGAAAGTGGATCGTCACCTCCTGATCGGTCGCCAGATGAGCATTCAAATCGCCAATGGAAATCAACCCCAGCAGTTCGCGGCGTGGATTAACGACGGGTAAGTGACGAATCCTTCGATTCTTCATCACCCCTCTGGCCTCGTCCAGCGTTGTAACCTCGGTGCAACAGATAACGTCGCGAGTCATGGTGTCGGCGACACGGCATTTGGCGGGATCGCGGCGAGCGGCAACGACGCGCTGAAGAATGTCGCGCTCGGTGATGATGCCTTCAACCTTGTCATTGTGAATGACGACCAGTGAGCCGATTTTATGCTCATTCATGAGCAGTGCAGCATCGAGTGCGGATGCTTCAGGCCCGATCGACGAAACGTGCCGCCCTTTTTTCACCAGGAGGTCTTTGATAGTCGCCATGATCGTCTCCTTGAAAGTTGACGACGGCGAAGTCCCGCCAAGAGATGGTCCCGGTATCGCCCGGGAATGTACGGGGCCACACCGTCACTGGCTATCTCAATAGAAGCACATTTATCGTCGAGAGGCAAGAGAAATCTGGGCCGAGACGAGAAAATGGATGATTAGAGTTCCCGCAAAAATCTTGATGAGTTGAAACCTAGCCCGCGCACGAGACGTTAAAACAGCTTTCCCTGTTCGGGAGGGTCTTGTGGTGTGGATTCCAGTACCTCCCGTACCTCATCCAGCAGGTCATCAAGATCGCGAAACTGCTTGTACACACTGGCGAATCGGACGTAGGCAATGTGATCGATCTGCTTGAGCCGCTGTGCAATAGACCGACCGATTTCAATGGAAGGCACCTCGCGGTCGCTGCGACGAAATAACTCTTCCTCTACCTCATCCACGATCCTGGTCATGGCTTCGGTTGTGATGGGTCGTTTGTAGCAGGCGCGTTCCAGCCCACCCAGAATTTTCTCGCGGGAATAGGGTACGCGCGTGCCGTCCTTTTTAATAACTGCGAGTTTGGTGGTTTCCTCGACGTGCTCGTAAGTGGTGTAGCGGCGGTGGCAGCCGAGGCACTCGCGCCGCCGGCGGATGGCTTTGCCGCCATCGGTCGCCCGCGAGTCGATGACCTTGTCTTGATCCGAGCCGCAAAAGGGGCAGATCATATCCTTGAGTATAAGGTAGCGCAGACGGGGTATGGATACGGCATGCTTTCACGGTCAGAGCAGCGGCTGCAGTCACCTCGAATCACCGCTACATCAGATCACTCTATACTTTCACCATGCCTGTCCGCGTTGTGATGCTTGGGGATATCGTCGGCCGCCCGGGTCGGTTGGCTGTCGCACAGCAGATCCCCGTGATCCGCGAGCGATGGCGTCCCGATCTCATCCTCGCCAATGCAGAGAATGCCGCCAACGGCACCGGCCTCGCGCCAGAGCATTACACCCGTCTCCGTGCGGCTGGGCTTGATGGTCTGACGCTCGGCGACCATGCCTACAAAAAAATTCAGATTGTCGAGACTCTTGAACGTCAGAACGACATCATCCGCCCCGCAAACTATCCGCCCGGTGCGCGAGGTAAAGGCTGGATGCGCATCGCCTTTCCCGAAGGCAGCGCAGCTTCGGGACGAGGGCTGTTCGTCGTGACGGTGCTGGGCAGGGTATTCATGCAAGGCCCAGCCGACGACCCGTTCGCCACTATTGAACGGGTACTGAGTGAAATCACCGAGCGCAATCCAATTGTACTAGTGGAAATTCACGCTGAGGCGACGAGTGAAAAGCAAGCGATCGGCTGGCAGTTCAACGGACGGGTCGCAGCGATTGTTGGTACCCACACGCATGTGGCGACAGCAGACGCACGGATCCTCTCCTCAGGAACAGCCTACATCACCGATCTGGGCATGTCCGGCCCGCAGGAGTCGATCCTCGGCCGCGACATCGATCGCGTGTTGCACCATATGCTCACCGCCATGCCCACGCCGTTCGATGTCGCTGAGGGCGACCCCCGTGTTTGCGGCGTGATGATTGAGATTGACGAGAAAACGAAAAAAGCCACAGCCATCGAACGGATTGAACTCAAAGCGGACGCGAACAAACCGCCGTTTACCGCGTGATGACGTCAGCAGAAAAGCCCGACTTCGATACGCTGGGTCGCATCAAGAGATTTAGTCACTGGCCGCTGGTTTTTACTTCCGAGTATGGTCACGTGGGTGGATGATTTTTCAGTAGGACAAACTATGAAAATCGAGTCGATTGCGAATTACGCCTGTCACTGCGGGGAAGGGCCGCTCTGGCATCCATTAGAAAAGCGGATTTACTGGACTGACATCGAAACCGGTCGGCTGTTTCGCTATGACCCTGCTACGCAGCGGCATGAACAGTTTTACTCCGGTCCGCGTGTCGGAGGGTTCACGTTTCAGCCCGAGGGATCGCTTTTGCTCTTTGGTGATCAAGGCAACATCTCGCTGTGGAAAGATGGTCGAGTCGTCAGGACGATTGTCGATTCTCTGTCGGAGGAACGCGGCGGCAGGTTTAACGATGTGATTGCCGATCCCGAAGGCCGAGTCTTTTGTGGGACACTCACGGACACCGCCCCGCACACAGGCCGTCTATATCTGCTTGAGCGTGACGGCTCGATCAAAAAAATTCGCGACGAAGTGAAAGTATGTAACGGAATGGGCTTCAGTCCGGACCTGAAGACGTTCTACTTCACCGACACCTTACGCTTCACGATTTTCAAGTTCGACTACGATCGACAAACAGGCAAGCTCAGCAATGAAAGTGTGCTGGTCCGCTCACCTGACGATGAAGGTTGGCCGGATGGAATGACGGTCGATATCGACGGCAATATCTGGTCCACCCGCTGGGATGGCTGGATGATGGTGGTGTTCGACGCCAAGGGGAAAGAATTACGACGAGTGAAATTTCCAACCGGAAAAATATCTAGCTGCACATTCGGCGGCAAAGACTACTCGGATATGTATGTGACGACAGCGGGGGGCAATGATCCTGTCAATAACGGCGAAGCGGCGGGTACGCTCTATCGCTTGAAACCCGGCGTCAAAGGCAGGGCGGAGTTTTTCTCCCGCGTGCAATGATGATCTGAAAACAGATCGCCCCCGTTGGCGAATAACCACCAGCACCGCGGGAAATACTTTCGGCTTCCCGACAGATCACAGCTCCGCGAGGACCAGATCGGTCACGGCGTGTGTCGGCATCGGCAGGCGATCGAAAGGCATGCCGGCGAATCGCGGGCAGACTCGCATGACGGCAGCTTCAAGCCGGTCGCCTGCTGCGATCAGCTTCGCATCCTTTTTCACGGTACCGGTTTGCTGGAGCAGCATGGCGATCGAGAGGATCGCAGCGATGGGGTTGGCCTTGTTCTGGCCGGCGATATCCGGTGCGCTGCCGTGGATCGGTTCAAAGATACTCGGACTTTTACCTGTCGGATCAAGGTTTCCGCTGGCAGCCACACCCATGCCGCCGGCGATGGCTGCGCCCAGATCCGTGATGATGTCGCCGAACATATTCCCCGTCACGAGCACGTCATACACTTCGGGTTTCAGCACCATGTACATACAGCACGCGTCCACGTGGTGATATTCGCGAGTGATGTCGGGATATTCCTTGGTACCCATTTCGGTGAAGGCTCGCATCCAGAGATCCTGCGCGTAGGTCAGCACATTAGTCTTGCCGACGAGTGTCAGTTTTTTTCCTTTGCGAGAATCTTTTCGATTTCGGGCGCGACAAAGCTCGAAGGCATAACGCAGGCAGCGATCGACACCCATGCGTGTGGCCATCATCTCCTGCACTGCCACTTCGTCTCGCGTACCTTTTCGGAGGATCCCGCCGACACCGCAGTAGAGGTCCTCGGTATTCTCCCGAACCACAACCATGTCGATATGTTCGCCTGTCTTACCCGCCAGCGGTGTCTGCACCCCTGGGTACAGCTTGACCGGTCGGAGATTGACGAAGAGGTCAAGCTCGAAACGAAGTTTCAACAGCAGTCCTCGTTCCATGATGCCCGGCGCGACATCCGGCCTTCCCACCGCTCCGAGATAGATCGCGTCGTAGTTGCGGCGCAGCTCGGCCAGTTCATCGTCGGTGATGACAATATTCTCTTTGAGATAGCGGGCACCGCTGAAGGGGGTTTGTGTGACCTGATATTGAAAGCCGTCGGTTCCGGCTGCTTTGGAGAGCTTATCGAGGCAGCGGAGTCCCTGCGTAGTGACTTCGGGACCGATGCCGTCGCCGGCGATAACTGCAAGTTTGAGCATGGAAGAATCCTTGAAAACGGGGCGGATAGGCTAACGTGGACGCAAAGATTTAGCCATGATTGTTTGAGGATGACCTTTTTACTTGCTCCTGATATCAGCCAGCTCCGCCAGTAGTGCGGCATGTGTACGACAACCCAGCGCGAAGCAATCCAGATCAAATTTTTCATTTGGTGAGTGGATGCAATCGTCCTCCAGGCCAAACCCGATCAGCAGGCTGTCCAATCCGAGTACTCGCTTGAAGTCGATTACGACAGGGATCGTCGCCCCCTCACGAACCAGAACTGCTTTTCGTCCTGCAGTACGAGTAAATGCTCGCTGTGCCGCAGCGACCCACGGGGAATCCGTTGGTGCGATCACAGGCTCCGCACCGTGAAGATCGTTGATCTGCCATCGGCAGCCATGCACATCGTGGCTGCGCAACCAGCGGTCAAAGGCCGCCGCGATTTTCTTTGAGTTTTGATTCGGTGCGAGTCGAAAGCTCACCTTGGCTCCCGCGAAACTGGGGATGACGGTTTTGGCTCCCGCGCCGCCATAGCCGCCATAGAGTCCATTTACATCACAGCTTGGTCGCGCCCAGCGTCGCTCAAGTGTGCCGTAGCCGGCTTCCCCCCAGGGCGTAGCCACGCCGATCGCGCCGAGAAACTCTTTTTCATCAAATCCGAGCGTTGCCCATTGCTGTCTCTCTGCGTCGGTGACGGGTAGCACGTCGTCATAGAAACCGGGGATGGTCACACGTCCCTGTTCGTCAAACAGCCTGCCGAGTACCTGTGTGAGGATTGTGGCAGGGTTGGCAAGTGTGCCGCCATATACGCCGCTGTGCAGGTCACGGTTGGAGTTATGAAGTTGGATGTCGAAGTATTGCAGTCCGCGCAACCCGTAGGTGATCGCCGGCGTTTCGCGGTTCCAGAGTGTGGTGTCGCTGATAAGGACGAAGTCGTGGGCAGCGAGTTCCTTTTGATGCGTGATGAGGAAATCATGCAGATGCGAGCTGCCGCACTCCTCCTCACCTTCGATCAGTGCGGTGACATGAACAGGGAGCTTACCGCCGATCTTCTTCCACGCTCGGAGAGCTTCGATGAACGCAACGACCTGACCTTTGTCATCCACAGCTCCGCGAGCGTAGATTTTGCCATCACGAACCGTCGGTTCGAAGGGTGGCGTCTTCCACAGGTCGAGCGGATCGGGCGGTTGCACATCGTAGTGACCGTAAAACAGAATACGCGGTGCGTCTGTCGGCGCAGCATCACGCGATGATTGTGCGAGCACCACCGGGTGCCCCTTTGTCGGATATACCGTCGCATGAAGGCCAGCCTCTAGCAGAGCACCAGCAACCCAGTCGGCTGCGCATTTCATGTCTTTCGTATAGGCGGGATCCGTACTGACACTGGGGATGGCGAGCAGGGCTTTGAGCCGTTCCACCGCAGCCGATTGATCCGCGGCAATGTGTTTGAGAAGGGCGTCGATCATGTTGAATAAACGGCTGCGTTTGCCGCTCCAAAAAATCGAAATTCCAATTTATCTGTCGATGAATTCCGCATGTAGCGAGACGGATACCGATCAATCCGAATTTACGGAATTACGAAGTCGGAGTCCCGATTTGTCAGGCCTTAAGGCTGATCGGGTCGCAGATTGACCTGCAACATTCCGGACTCGGCAACTCGTACCGGATATGTCCGTACGGGTGGTTCCTGATCAGGGAAGTCCACGTTTTTTCCGGTCTCGATGTTATAGGCATAACCGTGAAAGGGGCAGGTCACCACCTTGTTGCAGACTTCGCCATGTCCCAAGGGCATGCCTGCGTGTGGGCAAATGTCGGCTATGGCGAAGTGTTTCCCTTCGACATTGAAGACAGCCACAGGAACCCCCTCAGCTTGAACGGATTTCTGCTTACATGCCGCGAAGTCTTCGACCGGACCCAGATCAACCCATTTGGCCATGACGTATATCCTTTGCCTACGATTGCAGGTATGAAGACCACGGATTTTAGCCCATACCGCCGAATGATGTCCGACCTTGCCGTCCCCGTGCTGCGGCGGGTTCTGGGATCGCCGCGTGTACGTCGAGGCGATGGTTCGGTTCTTGTGGGCGCGTCACCGGCTCTGTTGCTCGTCGCCGATGCACCGGATCAACACGCCGCGCTGTCGGACGGTCTGCGCGAGCTGGTGGAATTGGACCGTACTGCCAAGATGTCCCCGGACACAGCAGGGGTACCCGTTCTGCACGATCCTCAGGGTCACGCGCGGGAATTTTATTTTCCGTTAGTGCTGCATCTTCATCTAGCTGCTTTTTCAAAGCTCTATGAAACGCTCTCGGTTCATCTGTGGAGTACCTGCGAAGAACTCATGCAGCAGGCGGCACCTCGGCAGATTGAAGCGTGGGCGAGCCGTCCGCCGCCGGCGATCGACACCGCGTTTGTTTTGTGGCAGTCGCTGTGTTTGCTCGACCAGGCCGACTTGGCCAAGCGTGATGCCGACGCGGAATTGGTCGATGCGGTGGTTCATGCGATCATCGAGCAGCCGGGGCCGGGCGGGTCGCTTCATCCGCGTGATGAGGGTTCAGCAGGCGAATCACTCGATGCGTGGACATACCGTGAGTTAGCTGGCCTGCACGCACTGACCAGTCTGGCGCTGGCGCGGCGCAGCGCGGTCTGGGCGGAGCGGGTACGGCAGATTACCGCCTATCACCTGGAAAACACACAGCCGGACAACACGACAACCGAGCCGTGGGGTATCGCGGGCTTTCTGTGGTCGGTTCATGCCCGCAGTTTTGGAGAGCAACAACTCCATGATGTCCAGGCTGGCCAGGGGGCTATGACGCCTGTCACCGCGATGTTGCTGGCCGATGCCGCCAACGCTCTGAGCATATTTGAATCGGTGTAACCGCGACCGAACAGTCATCGCCGCATGGAGTACTGGTTTGGTAAGGCTCCGACCTTGACGCGGGCGGCCATTCTGTGGGCTAAACTTGAAAGCATGGTTCTTAAAAACGTCCTCAATCGCGAAGCCTTCCGCCGTGAGGGTCGTGACCTGGCGGATGAACAGGAAGCTCTAGCGCGTCGCTTCACCCATCACCCGGTGCTACTGCACTGGGTGCATGACATGATCGACCTGTGTGAACCTGACGCGGTGCATTGGTGCGACGGATCGAAAGAGGAATATGACTTCCTTACCTCGCTGATGGTTCAGACCGGCACCCTGATTCGGCTTGATCCGGCCAAACGTCCAAACTCTTTTTACTGTCGCAGCGACGTGGCGGATGTCGCCCGCGTCGAGGATCGCACTTTTATCTGCTCGAATAAATCCGAGGATGCAGGCCCGACCAACAACTGGCGCAATCCCGCCGAGATGCGTGCCGCAATGCGCGAACGGTTCGAGGGTTCCATGCGCGGCAGGACGTTGTACATCATCCCATACAGCATGGGGCCGATCGGCTCTCCCATCGCGAAGATCGGCATCGAGTTGACCGACTCGCCTTACGTCGTCTGCAACATGCACATCATGACCCGCGTGGGTAAAGCGGTGCTTGACGTGCTGGGCGAGGACGGTGAGTTCTGTCGCGGGCTGCATTCGGTCGGCGTGCCGCTCGAAGGTGACAAACCCGATACACCCTGGCCCTGTAACCCAGCGGATAAATACATTGTCCATTTTCCCGAAAGTCGGGAAATCATGAGCTATGGATCGGGTTACGGCGGTAACGCACTGCTGGGCAAAAAGTGCTTTGCGCTGCGAATCGCATCAGTCATGGCTCGCGATGAGGGCTGGCTGGCGGAACACATGCTGATCATGAAGCTCACCAGCCCGGAGGGGAAGTCGATCTACATCGCCGGCGCTTTTCCCAGTGCGTGCGGCAAGACCAACCTTGCCATGCTCACCCCGACTCTGCCGGGCTGGAAGGTTCAGACCATCGGTGACGATATCGCGTGGATGAAGTTCTCCGCCGACGATGGCCGCCTCTACGCGATCAATCCCGAAGCTGGAATCTTCGGTGTCGCACCGGGCACCAGCATGGCGTCAAACCCCAATGCCATACGCACCGTGCGTGAAAACACGATCTTCACCAACGTCGCCATCACCAGCGATCGCGATGTCTGGTGGGAGGGCATGACGGACGAGCCGCCAGCTCTGATGGTCGATTGGACTCGCCGCCCGAGCATCGTTGGTCAAGCCGGCGGAATCCCCACAGGCAAGCTCCTGCGGAAAATGGCGCACCCTAACTCACGATTTACTGCACCGGCGCGGCAGTGTCCCGTGATGGCTCCGGAGTGGGAAGACCCAAGAGGCGTACCGATTTCCGCGATTTTGTTTGGTGGTCGCCGCGCCAACATCATGCCGCTGGCCATCGAGGCGCCTACATGGCAATACGGTGTGTTCCTCGGTTCGATCATGGCCAGTGAAAAGACCGCCGCGGCTGCCGGTCGCGTCGGCGTTCTGCGTCGCGATCCCATGGCCATGCTTCCTTTCTGCGGTTACCACATGGGTGATTACTTCGCTCACTGGCTTCAACTGGGTTGTGAGCATGCGGAATACACGCCGCGAATTTTCCACGTCAACTGGTTTCGGAAAAATGCAAAAGGGGAGTACCTCTGGCCGGGTTATGGGGAAAACGTGAGAGTGCTCAAATGGATTTTCGAGCGAGTTAGCGGCGGAGGCGATGCGATTGACACGCCGATCGGCAGTCTGCCCGCTGCTGGCGCGCTGGATCTGTCAAATCTGGACCTGCCCTCGGAAAACTTGCGCGAGTTGCTCCGCGTTGATGCCGCGGGATGGCTCTCGGAACTTCCGCTGATACGCCAGCATTACGCACAGTTTGGGGCGAATCTTCCTTCAGCCCTCAGTGAGGAATTGGCCGGCCTCGAAAAACGGCTGCGCGAGAAGACTTGACCAGTCGGCACAGCCATCAGTGCTGGCGGTCTGCCCGATGAGAAACACTGGCGGCAGAGCGATGAAGCGGGTACGATGTGGGGCTCGATTCGTCTCGTTTTTTCGGGTTTTGGACACTTTCGATGCCACGTCGTCCCGCCAAGTCCGCACCGACCGTGCAGACGGTTGCCTTCGTCAGCCTCGGCTGCCCGAAGAATCTTGTGGACAGTGAAAAAATGCTCGGCCTGCTCGCGCAGGATGGTCTGGTTCCCGTATCCGAAGGCGGCGAAGCGGACGCCGTCGTCATTAACACCTGCGGTTTTCTCGAAGCATCGAAAGACGAGTCGGTGGATGAGATAACTCGTGCCGCCAAGCTCAAACGTGCCGGCAAGGTCAAACGCATCGTAGTTGCCGGCTGTCTCGTTCAACGGCATCGGGCGAAAATGCTCGAATGGTGCCCGGATATTGATGCGATGATCGGTGTCTTCGATCGCGATCACATCGTCGAGGCGGTACGTGGTCCGATTACACGCTCTGCGTCCGCGGAATCGCGTTTGCCGCTGCCTGTCTATTCGAGTATTGCCGCCAATGCGACCATTGCCAAGCGTGATCGCGGCATCAATGCGGAAGGTTACTTCGAGTCAGACTCTGCGAGGCTGCGACTGACGCCAAGACACTATGCCTATCTTCGTGTCAGTGAGGGGTGCAACCAGAACTGTGCGTTCTGCACGATTCCATCGATTCGTGGCAAGATGCGATCTAAACCGCTGGATGCGATTCTTGCTGAGGCTCGCGAGCTGATTTCTGACGGTGCGTTTGAATTGAATCTCATCGGGCAGGACACGACCAGCTACGGAAATGACATCGGCTATAAGCCGGGGCTGGCCGGCATGTTGCGACAGCTAAATGCGGCTACTCGTGATACGGGGGCGTGGCTGCGGCTGATGTACGCCTACCCCTCGTGCTTTACTGACGAGATGATCGACGCCATCGCCGAATTACCCGGCGTTTTGAAATACATCGACATGCCTCTTCAGCACATCAATGACAAGGTGCTCGAGCGCATGCGTCGCCAGACCAGCCGCAAACTCATCGAGGCTCTGCTGGTCAAGCTCCGCGAGCGGATACCGGGCATGACGCTGCGAACGACCTTTATTGCGGGCTTTCCCGGGGAGACAGCCGCACAGCATCGTGAGTTGGTGCGCTTTGTCAGGGAATACGGCTTTGAGGCGATGGGTGTGTTTCCCTTTTCTCCCGAACCCGGTACGCCGGCAGGGATGCTGCACGCCAAAGGTGAGGCGGTCCCCGCACAGGTCGTGCAGGAACGTGTGGAAGAACTCATGCAGACGCAACAGAAAGTCGCATTCGCTCGAAACGAAAAGGTGGCAGCGGACGCGACGGAGTTTGACGTGCTCATCGACTCGGCTACACGTTCCAGCGGCAAAGCGACCACAGGAGTGACACGAGGCGGGAAGCTCTATGCGGGTCGCACTTATCAGCAGGCTCCGTCGATCGACGGCATTACTTACGTACAGGCCCGCCATCAACTCGCTCCAGGTGAAGTCGTGCGATGCAAAATTACCGCAGCTGATGGTTACGACTTGATCGCCCAGCCCGTGTCGGAAATTGGTTTGGCGATGTCGCTGCCGGTCGTACGGTAAGCAACGATCTACCTGCACGCGCCTACAATTTTGTCATGCACGCCGCGTCATCTGTCAGCCGCTCCGCATCGCAGCGACCAGCGGTTATTCTGACGGTCGGTCACTCCACGCGACCCATTGAAAAGTTCATAGAGTTGCTCCATGCACATGGCGTCGAGCGGTTGGTGGATGTACGCACAGCTCCGGGGTCGAGGCGATATCCGCAATTCAACCAGGAGGCACTGGAGCAATCGCTGCATAATGCGGGTATGGATTACGAACACATCAAAGCGTTAGGCGGTTTTCGTCGCTCGCGTCCCGACTCACCCAACACAGGCTGGAAAAATGCGAGCTTTCGCGGCTTTGCGGACTACATGCTTACCAAACCCTTCCGTGACGGGCTGCGCGAATTGCTGCACCTCGCGAGTGATAAACGTACCGCGATCATGTGCAGTGAAGCGGTTCCCTGGCGTTGTCATCGCTCGCTGATTTCCGACATGCTGCTGGTTCGCGGCATGAATGTCGAGCACATTATTTCCGTTCATAAACGCAATCCGCATCAACTGACGAAATTTGGTCGTGTTGAAGGAGACCACATGGTGTACCCGCCAGCGGAGGAGTCACCTTGCGGAACGCTCTACGATGATGACGTGAAGTAGTCGCCACGCGAAGCGGAGGATTCCGCATCGGAACATTGCAGCTGAGTATTACGTACACGACAATTTTCAGTGGGGTATTTTCTCGAAAGGTCCATCATGACGCATCGATCTCTGGTGGGTTGTCTTGCGGTGTGCTTACTGACATGGGTGGGATGTGAACGAAAGGAAGAGGCCCCCCAGACCGTCGCGCCAGCAACGCCAACCGTGTCCGCTCCGCCGGCTTCCCTGCCTGACGCATCACCCACCTCGACACACCCGCTGGGTGGCGATTCGACGAAGTTGATGACAGAACCTTCAACAGACGATGTGCTGCCAAGTGATGAAGCGGCAACGAAGCTCCGATCTGTCCGCGATGCGATCCATGCGAAGGATTTCAGTACGGCGGATGAGTTACTCGAATCGCTCGAAGTCAGGAAAGTGGAGTTGTCGCCGTCCATTCGACAGCAGGTGGACGCTACGCGAGCACTTCTCGATTCCGCCAAGCAATCCGCTGCGACGGGTATGGATGATCTGGAGATTCCGCAACCGCCGCTCGATCCGAATTCGACGATTGACGATCCGATGAAGTGAATCCTGCGCTATGGGAAAATAAAAGAGCCGCGGGATTGCCGCGGCTCTTTGGAGTGATGGGCTTGAAGTACGCGATCACTTGGCAGCGGGCGGTTTTCCTTCGAGACGTGCCCGTGCGGTGTTGAAAGCCTTGACCACGAGGAACACGCAGAAAGCGACGACGAAGAAGTTAATCAGGTTGTTGATGAATAGCCCCCAGCGGATGGCGACTTCAGGCACAGCCTGTGCGGTGACGGCTCCAGCCAGATCTTTGACTTCGGGTGAGGCGGCTTTGAGCACCACCTTGAGATCTTTGAAGTCCACATGACCCATCGCCATACCGATCGGCGGCATGATGATGTCGTTGACCAGTGAATTGACCACAGAACCGAATGCCACACCGATGATGATGCCTACCGCCAGATCGAGCATGTTGCCCTTCAATGCGAACTCTTTGAACTCCTTCAACATCCCCATGATCGTGCTCCTTAAAAAGAGAAATGGTGAGTAAGCCGCCCGACGCGGTTATTCTCCCGAACCTGTGCAAGTTTTATACTACACGGATTAAACGGTGTCTAAATCATGGTCTCATGTGCCTGCGGGTGCGGGTTCTTTACGCTTGAGTGCCTGTGAGGTGAGTCGTTTGCCGACTTCCCACATGGGGCCTGACATCCGGCTGCAACTGGCGATCACTTCATCAAAAGCGTTGACGATCCGGTCCACATCTTTCGCATTGATAATCAGCGGAGGAATCAGCTTGATAACGTCCAGATGGTGGCCTGCCGTCTGCGCGAGGATACGGTGGTCTTTGAGCAGTGGGATGAGAATTGCTTGGGGGAAGAGGCTCGGATCGAGCTTGTGCAACAGTGCCCACTGGGTTCTGAGCATGATGCCGCGTGGCGTGCCGAACTCGATAGCCACCATCAGCCCTTTGCCTCGTACTTCCTTGACCAGGTCGTACTTCTCGACCAGCGATCGCATCTTCGTCAGGAGCAGATCGCCCATCGCGGCAGCGTTTTCGACTACTTTCTCCTCCCGCAGCACGCTGAGCGTCGCCAGACCAGCCGTCATCGCCAGATCGTTCTGGCCGAATGTGGTCGAGTGAACCACGCAGCGGTCGAGTGAGGAAAAAACTTTTTCATGCACCCAGCGCTTGCTGAGTACCGCACCGGCTGGGACATATCCCCCCGACAGAGCCTTGGCGGTAATCATCACATCCGGCAGATGCTCCGGCGAGTCAGAGGTCAACCAGTGCTGACACGCCCACATTTTCCCTGTCCGTCCGTAGCCGGTCTGAACTTCATCATCGATGTATAGCGTGCCGTATTTCCTGCACAGCCGCACAACGCCGGGAAGAAACGCATCGGAAGGAATATTGACGCCTTTGCCCTGGATCGGCTCGCAGATAAAGCCCGCCACGTCACCTTTTTTCAGCTCGTGTTCAAGGGCGTCGAGATCGTTGAAGGGAACGGCTGTCGTGTACTGACCCAACGGCCCGAAACCTTCACGAAACTCCTCATTACCCATGACCGACAACGCGCCCAGTGACAGGCCGTGAAAACTTTTCTTGCAATAGACGATCCGCGGCTTGCCGGTGGCAGCACGGGCGTATTTAAGAGCAGTCTCGACACCCATCGCTCCGCAGTTGGTGAAAAACACGGTGTCCAGACCGGCTGGTGCGATCTTGATCAACTCCCGCGCGAGCATGCCTGAGAGCGGATAGGCGCCCATCTTCGGCAGGTTCGGCAGGTCGAGATCCATTGCATCCTTGATCGCCTGACGGATCACCGGGTGGTTTCGCCCGCAGGCAAAGGTGCCGTAGCCCGCCAGGCAGTCAAGATATTCATGGCCTTGATCGTCGTAGAGGTACTGGCCTCGGCCATGTGTGTAATTGACATCGAAACCAATGATCCGCAACACCTTCGCAAAGGCGGGGTTGATATGGCTCTCGATGAGATTGAGTGCCTGCCCCTGATTCGCCGCGACAACTGACTTGAGATCAAACATGGCAAACAGCTCCAATCAATGAGGCAATGCCCGTTGGCTGGTTGAGCAAGCAAGGCCTGAGTACGAAAGCATACGCCGCCCGACTAAACACGGCTTCCAAGCGGGAATACGATACCGCGCCGATACGCTATGAAGCGTCCTGTTTTCTTGACTGAACCAGCGAGTTTACCTAATCTTACCGGTTCGGAGCATTGCTCCGCTGGGGCTCGTAGCTCAGTTGGCTAGAGCGCACCGCTGATAACGGTGAGGTCGGAAGTTCGAATCTTCTCGGGCCCATTGAACGATATTCTGCTTTGCGTATCACGTCTTGACGAACTACTCCTCTGACGAGCAGTTGAGCCGATTCTGCGGCTTTGCTGGCTTGATGCGCGAGGTTTCTTCCTGTTCCCGGTTAGTGTAGGGGAGTACTACTTCGCTTCTTCAGGCGGAGATTCTTGGAGGAAGAAGGCAAACGCCTCGGATAGTCTGCCTAGATGAAGGTTGTAGAAACGGATAATTAGGTTTTCAGTCGACGAGCCAGGCCAGCACCACCAGCTCGGCTGCGATAAAAAGCACCAGCCCCCAGGCAAGAGCTAACGCACGGCGTCGTCTGGCGTCGGGAGAGTTTTTTTCATTAAGCAGCGGAATCAGCCGGAGACGAGGCTCAGCAGCCAGCGGGCAGAACTTTGGCGCATATCCTCGCCGCGCCTGGTCCTGCACGATAGCGATGACGAGGTTGGCATCGAAATGCGACAGGCCGAGCATCTGTCCAAGCCGCACCAATCGATCACGAGGCTCAGGGCGCAGGAGCGAGCCTTCGAGTTGCTCGGCTGTTCGCGTGGCGAGCACCCAACGCGGATCTGTGGGCGAGTCGAGGGGTGCTCCCATGACCCCGGCATGGTTGGGCGCTTCGGCAACAGTCGCACGGCGGGTACGGCTGCGTACCGATGACCAGTTGCGCGCAAAACGACTTGTCTTCGGGGTCGTGACCGCCATCCGATTGGTGTCTGGATTGAAGGTTTGCGAAACGTCCGCAGAGAGCATAGCTCACAGTTTTGGCGCGGCCAGTATTTTGTTAACAAAGAAGTGAAATTCGAGAAGATGACGGCTGCCCCTTGGCTCCAAATCCAAAGATTTGGTATAGTAGGGGTGTCTGAGACGACTGATATTTTTCGAATTTCGTCTCAGTCGAGCCCCTGTTTTGCCGAAAGACGTCCAAGGGGAGACCAGCTTTTGAGTGGCTGTTAGAGCCTTTCGGCAGCCGGTGACGGCATAGTCGCCCGGCGACCTTCTGAGAAGAGCCTGAAACTGGGAGGTTTTGCGGCCAGCCGTTCATCGCGGCGGTACAGCGACCTTCAAGACATTCCCAATCGAAGCATCGGCATGAGCGATGCGTTGGAAGGGGAAGGGGTAAAACCCCTGCGGGAAGTCGGATGGAGGATGTTCTGAATCGGTTCCCGACTCTGGATGGAACATACCCGGCTTGACCGGGACACTTGGCACCAATTATCCCCGGGTCTGCGTTGGCTGGCTGTGTTGCTGGCAGCGTCGGAACCCATGGAGTCCGCCAGCGCGGAATCCCACACAACTCGTCACCCGATCGGACACCATCGCTCGACGCCGCCATTGGGTTTCCACAGACCGGCACAAGATCGTGTCGGCGCAACAATCAGGGCATCATGCAATCTCACACGGGTATTCTCGAAATTTCCAATCGCACCGACGGACGTCTTCGCATCCTTGATAAGACGTTGATCAGTTCCCCAGCCGATCCGGTTGTTCCGGCACGAATCATTGAGCGTTACCAGCTTCGTCCCGGACTGGAGATGGAGGTCGAGCTGAGTCAGGGCGGGGGCAACGGCCACCATCATCAACATCACCAACACCAGCATGGCCGGCGCGGAAGGCAACAGCCCAAGCCGATGCGTGCCAATGCCATCGCACCCAATGCGCCTCGCGTTCAACAGGTCTTCAAAGTAGATGGCCAGCCGCCGGAAGAGTTCGCCAAGAGGCGGAAGTTTGAAGATTTAACCACCATCGACCCCTCGCCGCGGCTGACTCTTGAATACCCCGGCTGTCCGCCCTCGTGTCGGCTGATCGATCTTTTCTGTCCCATCGGCTACGGGCAGCGGGGCATGATCGTCTCGCCCCCCAAGGCCGGCAAAACCACGTTGTTGCAGAACATCGCCTTTGCGGTGCAGAAGAATCATCCGAATGTGCATGTGATCGCGTTGTTGGTCGATGAGCGGCCGGAGGAAGTCACGGATTTCCGCCGCAATGTTCCATGTGAAGTGCTCGCGTCGAGCAATGACCACACCGCCGAAAAGCATTGCGGACTGGCGATATTGACCATCGAACGAGCCAAGCGGATGGCCGAAGCCGGCCGTGATGTGGTTGTGCTTCTCGACTCGCTGACCCGCGTCGGTCGTGCGTTCAATACGGCGCCAGGAATGTCGCAAACAGGTCGAACGCTCTCCGGCGGTCTGGACGCATCGGCACTGGCGATACCCAAGCAGCTTTTCGGCGCAGCTCGAAAGTTTGAAGAAGGCGGATCGCTGACCATCATCGCCACCGCCCTGGTTGATACCGGCAGCCGTGGAGATCAGGTGATCTTTGAAGAGTTCAAGGGTACGGGCAACATGGAGATGATTCTCGACCGCAAAATTGCGGAGCGACGCATCTTCCCGGCAATCGATTTGGCCGCCAGCGGCACACGAAAGGAGCACCTGCTCGTGCCACCCAAAGAGTTGGAGACGATGACCGCACTGCGACGGCGGTTACTCAACATGCCGCCTGACCAGCAGGTTTCCCAACTTCTCAAAGCATTGGAGCGATTCAAGACCAACGCTGAACTTGTCGGAGCCTCTCAAAGCCCGGCCAACTCGTAAAAACGAGGCTAAGATTATCGGGGGTGGAGTGCATTTCATGCTGAACAGGCGATGCCATCAATTCCGAAACGATGCCTTCACACTTATTGAGATGCTGGTGGTTGTCTCGATCATTGCGCTGTTGATCGCCCTGTTGCTGCCGGCATTACAAAAAGCCCGCGTCACTGCGCAGGCGGTTTCCTGCGCTGCACGCGAACGGCAATTTCACGTTTGGATCGAGCAATTCCGCAGCGATACCAACTGGTATCCGGTAAACGTAACCTGGGCGTCGAATCCAACCTACACAAAGCCCAATGGATCGGGTCAGTGGGACGGGAATTTTGTGGATGAAATGCAGGCCTACATGGGTGGCGGCGGGTCCGACCCGTATGCTGCGTCTTACTACGTCGGCACACTGGGTGACACCTCATGGACCAATTCTGCAAGAAAAAACTTCTTCCTCTGCCCCGGCATGAACTACCAGCCGCCCAGCGCTTTGGACTACGCCTACATCGTCAGTCTCAACTATATTTCCTGGGGTTGGAAACTCGATAATTACTGCATGACGTCTTTCTTTGGACTGGGTAATCTCTCAAGTCAACCCCAGCTCTGGTTTCCCAAGAAATCCGATAACTTTGGTCGTATCTCGCCTTCACAACTGGCCATGATGGGCGAAATCTATTCCGCATCGTCTTATTTTGGATACTACTGGGTCGGTCCTTACGTTGCTCCGCATCACAACGCGAGCAATTTACTTCTAGCAGATGGTCATGTTGGCACCTTTGATCGAAAGACGATGGATGCCATGGGTGGGTCACAATTCAAGTTCTACCCAAGTGTCTGGCCGTGATCCGTTTATGCCACGATGGAAACAGCAGAAGATTGGAGCAGATATTTTTATTGGGTGTTGCCGCGAACCCAATGAGTTTCAATAATAGGTTGTTTAGTTCTGGAAGCTCACGTTATGGCCCAACGACGTTCTGCAACCCCTGATCTGCCAGCCTTTACGCTCGTCGAGTTGCTGGTTGTCATCGCCATCGTGGCTCTGCTTATTTCCCTGCTCCTGCCCGCACTGGGAAAAGCTCGTGCCGTGGCCCACACGGTGATGTGTCAGAGCAATCTCAAGCAGATTTACATTGGCTTTGCTTCTTATGCTGCCGAGACCACCGACTACATGCCCGCGACTGTGAGCTATTCCGATATTCTCGGGAAAATGGGCTACTTTGGTGCCCCCAAGCGCTTCGGCCCCAACATCACTGCGGGAACCTATAACTTTGCGCTTGATCGCTGGCAGGTTTTCTCATGCCCTGGAGAACCAGCGGAAAAACTGGGTACCAGTGATCCAAGCTACAACGGCCGGGCTACCACCAATTTCGACAACGAGTTCATGCGCACCAGCTTTGCCTACAACTGGTCTATCTCCCAATACTATTATTGGACCCCGCGCAAAGGTTTTTCCAAGCCCAAACGCGCCCCAGATAAGGCTACCTTACTCATGGATGCCCGACTCTGGACTTATGGGTGGGATCTTTTCTATTTTGAGTGGAATGTCGATACGGCATACGGCCTGAATAACATGACGTGGTGGCATGCGTTTCATCATCCCGGCAAAAAAGCCAACATGATCTACATGGATGGCCATGTCACACAGGAACGACATTACACGGAGTCGCTCATACCACTTTTTGTCTGGAACTGGCCTAACGGTGAATACCCTTGAGCTGACGCTTGAATTAGCCTGTTTAGGTGCTAAATTTCTCTTGGCTGGTGCCCATTTCAGGAGACGTCCGGGCAGTTGGGATAGACTCCATCTATCGGAACGTCGATAAAGAGAAAAGTGGTCGGGAGCTTTGCATGTCGCTGCATGCCAATCAAAGCAAATCCGGTCGAGCTTTTACGCTCGTCGAATTGTTGGTTGTCATCTCCATCGTAGCCGTATTGATTGCGTTGCTCCTGCCAGCGTTAAGTCAGGCGAAAGCAATTTCGCGAGCTGCCAAGTGTGGGTCGAATCTGCGACAGATCGCAGTAGCGTTCGGCAGCTATGCGGTCGATACCGGCGACTGGATTCCCCAGACCAGCTATTGGGATGAGATCCTCGGTGCGGGTGGTTACCTCGGCGGGCGCGGCGCGTATTTCAGCGGCGGCTCAACTACCTGGTGGGGCACCTACCGTTACCCCATCCTCGAATGCCCCGCAGAAACCCCCGAACTCATTCCTACCTCCGATCCTAACTACAACCAGAAGCCCGTCACCAACTACGGCAATGAGCTGGTCGCCAACAGCTACATGATTAACTGGAGTGTCTCTCAGTACGCCTATGGCTCACCACGTCGTGGATTTTCTAATCCGGTGCGCGGGCGTTCGATTTACTCAGGGCTGCCTACGCCGATTCCCTCTACTTCCAAACTCACCTTTGTGATGGACATGGGCCGTGCGGTTTTTGGTTGGGCGCAGAATAACTTTGAGTGGCGGATCGATATTCTCGGCGACCAGCCGTACTACATGTACACCCCGGGATTCAACCACCCCAACAAGTCATCGGAAATGATGTACATGGATGGGCACGTGGGTGTGGTCAGATACTGCACTCCTGGCCAGCCGAACTACGTCGATATTTGGATTTTTGGTGACTACAACAACATGTGATGTGGAGCGTGCTCGTCCGCCGACACGGCATTACGCGACGCTCATTGCCTTTAGCAATTCCCGTGTCACCGCAGCTGGATCGATGGCGCCACAGACTATCGACGACACCGCGATACCCTGCCCTCCCGCGCGGAGCAACTCTCCGACGCGCTCGACGGTGATCCCGCCGATTGCCAGATGCGGCAGTTTTCCCCACGCGGCATACTCTCGCAGATAGTCCGGACCGACGATGTGTTCCTTGTGTTTGGTGATCGTTGTGAACATTGGGCCGACACCGCAGTAATCCGCGCCATCGCTCAGTGCCTGCCGGGCCTGAGAAAGGTTAGACGTGCTGACTCCGATGAGAAGTCGCCGACCGACGAGTCGTCGCGCTTCGGCACAGGGCAGGTCCGTTTGCCCCAGATGGACCCCGTCGGCTTCACCCAGCAGCGCAATATCCGGTCGGTCGTTGACGATGACCGCGACGCCGCGCGGCCGCGCCATCGTGACGAGTTTTTTCGTACGGGTAAGCAGTTCGCTCCCTTCAAGGGATTTCTCGCGCAGTTGCAGGCAATCCGCGCCGCCAGTGATCGCGCCTTCTGCGACCGCCAGCCAATCATGACCCTTGCATAGATCCTCTGTGATCAGAACGCAGAGCTTCCATTGCTTTCGTATGCCGCTGCCCATCGCAAGATTAAGCCGTTGCTCAAGGTCATAACCTCGGTAGCGGATCGACTCGATCCGTATCGCGAAGTCACCTGCCGTCGTCCCCAGTGTCTTGCCATACTCTTCGAGTGCTCGCAGTGCTTCACTGAGTCGTTTACCAGCAGCGAGTGCCACATCGGCCGCTGATTCACGGGATACCTCGCGCGAGGTTTTGATCGTGGTTCCGACATCACCGGGGGTATCACGATTGGCTTCAAGAGCTGGGACCAGTTCCAGTGCTGCGGCAAGATCATGCCTCAGCGTTTTTAGACCATCGACCAGCGCCGCATCATCGAGCAGGAAACGCGCCGCTTCCTCCATGACCCGCAAGGCTTCACGTGCCCGATTACTGTTGGCATCGAGGATGCGAAGGATATTGGGCATGGTTTGAGTCACACCTTCTCTCAGATCAAAACCGGCGATGAACGCTCGTTCCACAGTCGAGGATGAATGATGTCACGGTTAATCGCCATCTCCTGGGGTGGAAGCGGTTTTAGGGCCAGCGTAAATCATCCAGAGATTTCTGGCATACACCAGCGAGCCTGCCGACTGGCCGAGGATGCCGACGATATCGCGCCGCCAGCAGAAATAGGTCAGCAGCATCACGCCGCCGATGAGGCTTCCCCACCAGAACCCAACGGGTACCACAGATTTCCCCTTTTTTTCACTGGCGAGCCATTGGAGGATCATGCGCGACATGAAGACGAGCTGACCGATTAGGCCGAAGGTCACCCAGAAAATACCCAGCCACGAGGTGATGTTGAACAGACGGAAAAGAAAGTTTTTTCGTGCGTTTTTCTGTTGAGAGTAGATCAAATCGAAAAACTGATTCGGCGTCAGCTTGCGCAGCCCCTTATCCGTTTCGATCACGATGATGTAATCGTTATCCGCGCGCTCAATCCTGATCGTCTGGTTGCGTCCCTCGTAGGGAAAAGAGAGGGTGGCCGCTTCGGGATCAACAGCAGAGGGTTCCGTGGCGGCAAGGGTCGTTGCCGCAGGCGCAGTCGCCGTGTCAGTGGTCACGTTCTGCGCAAGTGCGATACCCACGAGTGCAAGTGAAATCAGCAGTACGGTCATCTGCGAGGCACGCCGGACTGTCGGCAGGGAACAGGCGCGGAGAAGATTTGTCTCCCTCTTTCTATGCAGCCGCGCTATCCGTTCAAACCACAGCATTGATCCGAATCTCCAGAACTTTACGTGCTCTTTCCGGGCGATTGGGTCGTAGCGACCTCGCAAACGGGATTACGGTAACGCTTGAGCATCCATCGCATGACGAAACAGTCGTACAGCCCGACCAACGCGCGATCCCAGATGCCATATTTCGCCACGCCGGAAACTCGCGGCCGATGATTCACCGGCATCTCGATGACGCGCGCGCCGACCATGCTCGCATACACCGGCATGAAGCGATGCATTCCCTTGAACATGAGCGGGAACTGCCTGGCGATGTCAGCCCGGACGACGCGCGTCGTGCAGCCGGTGTCACGGATATGGTCATTGAGCATGAGCCTGCGGGTGGTTCGACCGACCCAACTGGTGATCTTGCGGATGATCGTGTCTTGTCGATTGGCGCGCAATCCCTGGGCCATGTCAGCCTCTCCGCTGCGCACCTTGGCGAGCATCGCAGGCAGGTCGGCTGGGTCGTTCTGGAGATCGGCATCGAGTGTGGCGACGTATTTTCCCCGCGAGGCTTGAATACCGGCATACATTGCCGCGGACTGCCCCATCGCTTTATCGCGGTGTAGCACACGGACCCATGATCGGCTTGCCGCCTGTTCCACGAGCCGCGCCATGGTCGCATCCTTTGATCCATCATCCACGATCACCAGTTCCGCGGCGATACCCGCATCAATAATGACCTGCTGAATCTCGGCAATCAGCGGCACGACGTTGCCCTCCTCATTGTGAGCAGGGACGACGATCGAAAGCTCAGGCGCAGGGACGAGGTTCGGCTCGGTCATTGGCGATGATGATAGGCAAAACGGTCTTGGTAAGACTTGTCGATCGAGACGCAGAGGACCAGACTCAAGGCTGGGCAGTGAATTAAAGATTCCATCTCAGGGGGTTACGGATTCCGAATCATACGGTCTGGTGCTAGGTGCCTGGACTCGATACAGCAGCAGCCCTGCCGTCGGATACCCCTGCACGATATGGACGGAATTAAGCGTCAGCGGAGCTGTCGATGGTCCTAATAGATAGAACGACTCACCTGCCACGCGGAGTTTTTCTACTCGATCGATGGTCAGTGAAGGCAGATAGCGGCCTGCGTAAAGGATAAAGGACGCATAAGCGCGTGAACTCTCAACCGGCTCCTGTGCGTCGGTGGATGGCACCCACCAATAGACCGGCGCGCTGCCAAGGCGTTCGTGTAATTCTCTGGCCTCTTCTCGAACGGGACTGTTGCGAGCTGCGCCGCGCGAGAAGGGGACGATCAGTGCTCCCAGAAACACTGCTCCCCATAAAGCCCAGAACGTCAGCGTTTTGGCCGGCCAATGCTTGATGAGCCAGCGGGTTCCCATGGCGATGATGACTAATAAGGAACCGGTGAGCACCAGCGCATAAATCCAGCCGGGGTCCTCGAATTGTCCGGGAGGAATACCCAGGGTTTCGAGCTTGATGTAATGCTTGAGCACCAGCGGGATGCAGAGTGTCACGAGAATCAGCAGCGCGGTGTGAGGCCAGCGCAGAAGCCGCCAGAATCGAGCAAAGCGGCCGTGTGCGGCCAGATCGACGTATTGATTGAACACCTCTCCGATGAGTACCGCCGCTGCTGCGATCGCTGCCAGCATCGCGCCGTTGCGCAGCGGTCCGGGTACCGCCATCAGGAAAAACATGGTCATGATCGCCCATCCCCAGCCGAGGAAAAGCCGCGTGCGCACACCCGTGGATGACGTGCTGAACGGCTGGACGATGGCGCCGATGAGCCAGAGCGTCCAGGGGATAAAAGCGAGAATCATCAGGGCATTTCGCTGGGCGATGACTTCCAGCAGTCGCGGGTAATCCAGCCAGTTGATCGGAACCCATTTCCACCAATCCATAGGCCAGGCGGAAGGATCGCGCCACGAAACGAACATGATCCAGGGGAGTGCCGTCAATGCCGCGATAAGCAGGGCCGCCAGCAGCCCCAGCACGTGATTGGTTCGTCCGGGACAAAGAAGCGTTATGAGTAAAATGGGCAGGGCAGCCGCCGCCAGCGCACCGGGGCCAAGTGACAGCACCGCAAATCCCATGATCAGTCCGCACACCGCCCAGCCGATGCCTTGGCGCGGGATCGAAGGCGTTGGTCGCAGCGGTCGCAACGCCCATAGAGCGGAAGCGATCGCCAGAACGGTCATTGCGCAGAAATAAATCGGCGGGGATGCGAGGCGGGAATAGTAGATGAGCACTGGATTGGTGGCGCAGACCATGCCCGCCACCGCAGCCGTGCGCAACCCGCCTACACTTTGGCCGGCCCAGAAGACCGAGGTGATCGTAATCAAGCCCATCAACACCGAGACAAGCCGCGCGCGAGAGATGAATTGACGAAGGCTGTCATAGTCCGTGTTGAGTTGGTCCAGCAGGACCAGATGAATCCATGTAATGCCTGGCGGTGCCTGGTACCGAGGCAGGCCGTGAAGGTGCGGCACCCACGGATCGAGGGAGTGAGATGAGATGCCGCCGGAATCCCGTGCATTTTCGATTGAGTGCAAAGAGGTCAGGAGCGTGTAGGCCTCGTTGCGGTCAATGACCGCCGGCCGCTGAATATTGAGTACCATCGCGGGTGCCGCCAGACTCAGGCACAGCAGCAGGAGCAGCCATGCGGCCAGTCGGTCCCTGTGTGTGGGTGGCCGTGAGCGTGCGGTGTGCGGCAGCGGTGCGGTGACACTTGGACGGCTGGGAGCAACTCCAGAGACGGCCTGATCCGTCGGAGCGGTGGAGATGGCGGGAGGGTTGTCAGTCTGTTCCGCCACGATGGAAGTTTAATCCGAAAGTCAAAAATTGCGCGGCGGTAAACATCACTCATCGAGCCGTACCGTGCGATCCCGGTCCGTGAGAGGGATGTTTGTGGGCTAAAGCCGCAGCGAGAGTTCGCAAGTCCTGATCAACCCGTTGCTGACGTTCCTGATCGAGGTTTCGATGGCCGAATCGTATTTCGTAAAAAACCTCCGTAAGCGAGATGACCGGGTCAAATCGCGCGGGATTGGTAGTCGCCAGTTGTTTGGCAAAGCTGAACGGACTCTGCCACGCGGGCCGGATGTGGCCGTGATGTTCCAGCAGGTCAAGCATCGTCAGATAAAAACGGAGTTGCCGCACCAGGCCTCGCCTCTGCTTACGGGGCATCGCGGTCAGTTGCAGTGCCACGAGTCGTCGGCGTCGGATGACCGCCATCCGAATCAGGCTCGCAATGCCGACGATGATAAAAAACCCGATCACGATGATGATGACCAGACTCGTCCCATCGAAGCTGAACTGTGAGGTGAAATTACTGACCTGCTTGTAAATCTGGAGCAGCCAGTGCGTCTGGGCACGGGCGACCTCTTCAAATTGTGCCCGTGTATCGGAGATCACACGATCACGCCGGCTCCGGTCGTAAGAAACCACGAAGTTCATCCAGGTGAACTCCAGGTGTTCGTACAACTCGCTGAGCGGACGGAACCAGGAATTTCCGCTGGCGTGCTGCGCCAGAAGTGATGCGGGCGGCGTGGGGTCGAACGAATGCCATCCATGCTCACCCAGATCGATTTCACACCAGGCGTGGGCGTCGCTCTGACGGATGAGATAGTAACCGCCGAGTCGGTTGTATTCCCCGCAGCGGTAACCGGTGACCAGCCGTGTCCGCATGCCCAGTGATCTCGTCATGGCCGCCAGTGCCGAGGCGAACAATTCGCAGTGGCCCTGCCTGCTTTTGAACAGAAACACCGCGATGGGGTCCGTAGTACCCGAACGGGGTGCGGGAGTGAGCGAGTAGGCGTAGTTACTGCGGAGGTAGTTGACGAGGATATTTGCTATCTGCTCATCCTGTGGCTCATAGGAATTGCGGATAGGTCGATCGAGTCCCGCATCACGGATCACCTTGAGTGTCAGGTCACGGATCGCATCCACGTTCGGATGCCAGCCGCTGGCGTAATAGCCGCCTGCGTTGTTTCCCTGCGGCAATTCCACTGCCGTGGTCAACCGTGTCCCCTGCACCGCCTTGTCAGCGTATTCCTGCGGAACGTTCTCACCGACCAGCAGCGGTGAACGGACCACGTAGCTCGTCACCCCCGACGCAATATCAGGATTAGCAAGCTGACAGTCACGCGGATTAAAGAGCACGGATCGGAGTTTTTCGCTGCGGATGTGGATGGGCGGATACAGGGAAAAGAGATGCCTTTGCGTGTTGTTCCGCAGGATGACTCGTGCTTCGAGGATCGAGGCGTTGCTGGGGAATGTCAGCAGGGATCGCCCCTCAGGGGGGAGGTCGATCGCGCTGTCGTAATTCGACATCCTGCCGCGCGACCAGGTGCGTGTGGTTGCGTCGTAATGATCCAGTGCTGCGCCACGGAGCAGCCAGCCGGGTTCGTCGTCGGTGAGCTCTCGACCGTTGAGCGAAAGTGTCAGGTGCATGGCCGGCTCAGAGTTGTTGCCGATGAGTTGACTGCTTCCCAGTTCGATCCGGGAATTGAAACCAACCTGTCGATCGACGGCCGGGGGCAGGAGATATTTATTGAGATTCGCGTTGGATGATCGCGGCGCAATGATGAAGACCAGCAGCCCGACGGCTGTGCAGACAATGCCGATGGTCAACGTCATCAAGCGGAAATGCCAGCGATGACTGCGACCGACCACTGGAGCGGGGCGGTGAATCTTGACCCCGGCGGGAGCACCGGCCTGGATGGCCTCCAGCACCAGGTCGCTGGTGATTTTGAGCTGGAAAAGCAGCACGGAGAAGAGCGCCAGCACGCAATACCCGATCAGCAGCAGTGCGTAGATCATCGATATGCTGATGACGCTGGCGCCGATCATCTGGAGCAGACTCAGTACGAGGATTTCGCCGTACTCGCGGTTGGACTTGCGGCTGTAAAGCAGCAGTACCTGGAGCCACATCGTGAAGTGACCCATCGCGACGATGATGTTGGAGTCCATGAAAATCAGGTCGACCAGCAGCCAGCCGACTGACGCACACGCTCCGAGCATGATCGTCCACTGAGGCAGCGGCCGGCCGGCGGGCCCCTCGACCACGTACCAGCTCAACGCACCAATCGCACCGGCGACCAGCAACAGGCCGGGATTCCGCTCCGCCATGCAAAATGCCACGATGCCCAGCAGCACCTGTACGTAAACGAGTCGTCGAAAGAGGAAGATCAGACCCATCGTTCCTCCTCGCGCAGTTGCTGGCGACGTGATCGCAGGCCGGGACGCGACATCAGAACCGGCGAGCCGTGTCCGTCGGTAAGCTCGGTGTATTCCTCCAGGTGAGCACTGCCCAACTGCGTCTGCCGTCCCGGAATCGATCCCGACGCCGCCCGGCCGGGTCGGATAAAAACGGATGGCTGCGCAGGTAGAGTCGGGCTTTTGACGGGTTTGCGATATACATCGAGCATTGCGAGCGACTCGAGCATCTTGGTCCGGTGAGGCAGGCTGTGATGAACAGGAAAAGCCATGCACTCGGCGCCCAGGACGATCAGGCCGGTCTGATACCCGTTGAAGTGAGCATCGCAGACCAGTGAAGCCGTGAGGCTGACCGCACGCTCATTTTCATCAAAGGGATCGACCAGAGCCTCGTTCGACTTGCCAAACCACCAGCGCCGCCGTCGTGCTGCCGTCGGCTTGGAGGGCGGCGGCAACTCCGAGAGGTCCAGCACGATCATGATGATCGGCGGACTCGGCTGGGTCATTTCCCGCGTTACCAGATCGCCCGTGCGGGCACTGCGCTTCCAGTCGATGGTCTTGAGGCTGTCCCCTGCTCGATAATCGCGCAGCCCGAAAAACTCCTCATGACCGCCGCCGCGCTCCAGATGTTTTTTCCCGGAAATCGGTGTCTCACTCAGACGGTGCAGTGTGCGACGATTCATCCGAAAAAGTCGCGGATAGACCAGCGCATCATCCGGCTCCGCCAGCTCGATTACTCGCCGCACGATCCCGAATGGAAAAGAGCTTGACACGATCACGCGGTCGAAGTGAAGCATGCCGCGACGGAGTGGCCAGCATGTCGCTTCCGCCTGGACAGCCTGATGAGGTCCGACGTGCAGGACCCAGCCGAACGGCCTGCCGCCCAGCCGTCGAGGCGACTCGACCAACGGCCCCTCAACGCGCCATCCCTGCCGTTTCGTACCCCAATCTTCGCTGATGACCAGACCAAACGACGGAAGCCATCGCTTGTGGTTCACGACGTGATAGCGCAAGGCCATCGGTTCGTTGGCGACAACGTGGCCGGGCAGCAGCCGCTCGACGCTCAAGCCGCGCATCATCATCCACGAAAGCGATAGTGAGACGACCAGCCCGCCGACCATCAGACCGAAAGCCCAGAACAGCATGTTTGCCTGAGTGAATCGTGCGACGATCAGCAGCAGCAGCGTCACGATCAGGTACATCGCCCCGCCTGGACCAACCTGGTAGTACGTCCGGATGGGGCGATTGGGCTTGGTCATGGCGAGTCGATTCTTCCGTGCCGCAGCATGTCATGGATGATAGCGCAACCCTTCCGCGGCAGTGACGCTGCCGCGTGCGGATCACCCTACTTTTTGAGCATTTCGCTCCCTGTCTTCATTGTCTCTTCAAGGATGTTCGGCTCCGCCCGGTAGGTATCGCGGCCCGGTGCCAGAACGATCAACAGTTGCTTGTCTCCGCCGGGCAGCGGCATTTGTTGCACAGCCGCCTGATATCCCGCGCAGCGTGCGACGACGAACAGCTCGTATTCGAGCAAGCCAGCGCCAGGCTCTTTGACCGCGATCTCGAACCGGCCGTTTTCATCAGTCGAGGCAGGTGTGAGTTTTTTTGGCTCGATCGATCGCGGATCAATCGTCAGCTCGATCTTCGCGCCGGGAAGTCCGCCCTGCTTGAGGCGGGAATCATTTTGACTCACAACGACGATGCCGGAAGACTGCCCTTCGACGACGATGCCGCGAACCATGTGACCCGCACAGCCGACGAGGACGGATGCGCTTAGCGATGCGAGAAAAACCACGATAGTCAGGCGCATCCGTGGATCAATCATGTCGTACTCGCAGCAGGTTTGAATTCGTCGGTGGGCGGTAAATCTTTGAGCGTTGTCAGGCCGAAGACTTCGAGGAATGTTTTTGTGGTTCCGTAGAGCATGGGGCGACCGAGTTCTTCGGCGCGACCGACGATCTTGACCAGATGTCGTTCCATGAGGCTGCGAATGACTTCACCCGAAGCGACTCCACGGATCGACTCGATGTCGGCACGGAGGATCGGCTGTTTGTAGGCGATGATCGCCAGCGTCTCGAGAGCCGCGGGTGTCAGTCGCGTGTCCTGCCTTGTCTTGTGCAGTGCGGCAAGCACATCGGCAAACTGCGGCAAAGTCATGATCTGCCAGCCGCCGGCCAGCGACTCGATGCGGAAAGAGCGTCCCGATTTTTCATAGGTGTCGTTAAGAGCGGTAATCGCAGCATTGATCGCCTTGGTACCGACCGCGTGGCCGGCGTCACTCATCAGCTCGACGAGCCGTGATGCGGGCAGTGCGCGATCCGTGGTCATGAGGATCGCTTCGACACGCAGCGCGATTTCCTCCGGTGGTTGTTGTGCAGTGGGGGCGTGCGCGACTTCAGGCTCAGCCGCCGGCTCCGCCGACTCGATCGCATCCTGCGTGGCTTGAGGTTGGCTCATGCCCCCATTGTACCCGTGAGCCGAAGCGGATTCATCGCCTGGACAGCAATATTCGCGTTTTCAGCGGCAGGGAGGATGTCCCGCCATGCCCGATCAGGCGAATGCGCCCGACTTTCGGAGATACACGACTCGCGGCTGGAGACCTCGGCCGGGGCAGGCGGTCGGGTTGATCTCCTGATGGGTCTTGATCCTGCTGACAGGGACGCGGTAGATGCGGGCGAGCTTTGCCACGGTGTCAACCAGTGAATTGACCTGTGCGTCAGTGGGTTGCTGAAGGTCGAAGTTTCCCAGACACATGACGCCTACGTTGTGCTCGTTGTTGGAACGGACATGCGCGCCCTGATAGCGGACGCTGCGCCCTTCCCAAAGCCGTCCCGAACGATCGATGATGTAGTGGTAGCCGATATCGCCGGCACGGAACATTCCCATGTGCGCGATACGGTCGTGTTCGATGAGGGCTGCGGTGGAGCGCATGTCGGTGACGGTGACTTTTTTCCAACCCTCGTGGTGGATGGTGATGCGGTCGATGCCACCCATCGGGTTGATGTGGTCCAACTCAGGCGCACCCTTGGCCCACTGTGATCGTGGAATGGCCTGGAGCGGACCGCTGAGGCTCTGTGACGGCTGCTTGGCGACTGGTGCCAGTGCCGGCGCTTGCTGCGGGGGTGCGACGTAGGACGGCTGCGAACGCGGAGTGGGAACGTAGCTGGCCTGACGCTGGGTATAGACCGGCGGGGCGGCTCCATCAGGACGTGGGCGGCCTGTCGGCCACTCAGGTCCAGGACGTTCCGCCCGCTGTTGATTCGAGCAGCCCGTCGTGGCGACGAGTAAACCCAATCCGCTCAACACCACAAACTCGCGCCGTGACAAGCCCATGACATCACTCCGGGTGCGCATTATCGCAGGAACAGGTTGAAATTGAACCGGGAACGGTTTGGCCGTCCGTGTCTTTGTTAGGATCGGTTACGCCACTGGTGAAACATTCAATTTTATGGGGTATATCCGTCATTTTCGACGGCCGATAATCAAATATGACGTTTAGTGAACCGTGGCGGTTCGTCGGGTGGGTGGCTGCGGCGTTTACACCCCTGAAACAGCCCCTTCAATCGCCGCAGGCATTTCCAGCGGCTCCCGCGCGACAGGAACCTGTTTGCGGACCACCACGATCATGTCGCGCGACGGATCGTCGCCTTTGGCTTCGACGAGAAAATCCCAACCGCGTGTCGCCTGGATCTGGTTGAGCAGTTCGATCCACTGGTAACGATGCTCCCACGCTGCCTCACCCGCTGGATTGGATGGGTCACCCGTCGCGGATTTCCGTTTTGAGAAAATCACCAGCAAGCCGCCGGGGATCAGCACACGCTTGGCCTCAAGAATGAGACCAACCGGGTTCGGATGAATCTCCAATTGATCGTTGATGACCAGCAAATCGATCTCCGCATCACTCAGCGGAAGTCGGCGCAGATCGGAGATCCAATCAAACCTCGGCATCCCGTCACTGCTGAGTGTCTCGTCTCCGCCTGATGAGTCCCCGCCAGTGAGTGCCGAGGCTTGGTGGGAGGTCTGCGCTGCCGGATATTTCTGATTCAGCACGCATCGCCGAGCCAGTTCAACATTCACCTGTTGTGGATCGAGGCCATCCAGTCGTACGCCGCGCAGCGCGAGCATGTGTGAAATCAGCCCCTCTTCCGCACCGACGATTACTCCGCGTCTAGGCATGCCTGCTTGTTTGATGATGTCCAGCAGGACTCCGACGCGAAGATTGACCCTCCGCTGGAGAATCTGATCGGTGGGGTAGGTGCCCCATTGACTGGCCGCAAGCGGCACGGGGGCTTTGACGGGTGGGACTGCGCCATCCTTGCTGAACCACCGCTTGTTCCACAGCAGGGGCGTGCCGTCGTATTGCCGCTTGATCTGATCCAGATCGGGAGCCAGCCGACAGAATCCCCATTTCCTGATAAAGATTTTGAGCGTCTTGTCGATGCCTTCGTCCGAGTCAGCCTCGGTCTTCCGGTCCATGCGGGCGGTATGGAAGTGAACAAACTCGATGTGCGGCACGGCAAAGCACCGCCAGCCCTTGAGCCTTGCCCGCAATCCCAGGTCTTCTGTCTGTCCGCGTAAAAATTCCTCGTCGTAGCCTTCAACGTCCTCAAAGACCTCTTTTTTCATGCAATGAAAGCAACCCATCGCATGATCCACCTCAAGCATGTATTTCACCGCATCACGCGGCAAGCCCGAACCGACATGCGAATAACCATTGGGATGGAGAACAAAGTCGCCGTAGGCATGAATCCGCCCGTCCGGTCGAAGCTGTTTGGGCGCGATGATCCCCAGCCGTGACGGACCTTGATCAAAGGCTGCACAGAGCTTCGTCACCCATTGCGGAGTCAGACACACGATGTCGCCGTCGAGCCGGACGAGAATCTCGCCGCGGGCCTTGCGTGAGAGAATATTCGCCACGCGGGAAAGGTATCCGCAATGTTCCGCTTCGATGAGTTCCAGAAAAGGCCGTCCGTCCGGCCAGGTCGTCAGCGCCCACTGACGAAGCGTCTCCAGGCTGTCATCTGTCGAGCCGTCGTCATAAGCGATGATCTCAAACGGCGTCGTGTCCGCCTTGAGTGTCTCACGCAAAGACCTGAGCAGATCACCCAGAAGATCCTGCTGGCCCGATTTGGAGCTTTCTCTCCCGTTGTTGAAGTTGGGGATCAGGATGGAGACGCGGGGCGAGCGCATGCCATGGTTATCGGTCGAAGCCAATCACGGAGGTAAATCGTGCGACCGTGAAAACTCACCCACCCCCGGATGGTTGTGAGGAAAGCCGCGACGGTGCTGAGCATCGGCGACGGGAGTCGTCCTGGATGGGCTTTAATCAAGCTGATCGTCCGTGGCCGTCGATGCACATCGGATGAGCATGACCACATCGACCATACCGACTGCTGCCCGACACTCTGCGCCTAAATGGGTGGTGAAGCGACTTCAGGGAGGCGTCGTGATTTTGCGATCGCCGTCGGCTGGTGAACCGGAGCCTGCCGACTGGATTTCGGTACTCAGCGGCTTTTTACACAGTTCACCGGGGGTGGTTTGTGTCGCTGCGAAACGGCTTGATCCAAGCGGGATGGTGTTTTCAATGGGTGAGTTTGTCGTGCATCCCAAAGGGTTTCATCATCACGGCGCGGGAGTCGATGGCCGGTGCTGGCGTTTTGTCGAGGAGGCAGACGTGGCGGCTGGCGGTGTGATGGCGATGGACGAAGCTGCATTCGATGCGGCGGGCGGCGAGGCTGCACTGGGTGGCGCACTGGGTGCGATCCATCTTGGTCTCAAGCTGCGTCAGCAGGGCGGGCGTTGTCTGATTGTGCCGCAGGCCGCAGTGGTGGATACCGTGACACCTGAGCCGTCCGACGAAGAATCACACCGTTTCCGCGACACATGGGGCTTTGATTGGAAAGCGGCGGACCTCGACGAAGTGCGGGCAGCACATCCGCGATCAGGTCTGCTCTGGAATGCGAGATTTCACGCACCGGGCATGCCGTTTGAAAAATACCGCGACCGCGGTGCTCTGGTCTGGGAGAGCTATCAGAAGGCGGACGTGTTCCGCAAACGCGCTCATCATCTGGCGAACCTTGCGAAACAGGTCTGCCCGCCCGGTGCAGGCGTACTGTTGGACATCGGCAGCGGGGACGGATTTTTCTGTCATCTCTTTGCCCAGCAGGGAGTCGAGATTCTGGGAGTTGATCCCGAACCGCTGGGAGTCGAGCAGGCGCAACTCCAAACCAGCAAACACACCTACCCCGGTAAGGCTCCGAGGTTCAAGGTTGGTCGCGGTACCGAGTTACCCGTGCCCGACGCTTCGGTTGCCGGCGTGTCGCTGATGGATGTGATCGAGCATCTGCCTAACCCGGTCGCGGTGCTGCGCGAGGTTGCACGGGTGCTCCGTCCGGGCGGGAAGTTCATGTGCGTCACGCCCTCATGGCAGTTCGGCGGCTCATCCGATGCGGTCTATCACCTCACCGAATACACCATGCAGGAACTCGTCCGGCAGATCGGCGCAATTCCGGGTCTGACCGTTGTGAACACAGGCGGCATCGGCGGCGTTTACCGCGACATCATCGTCATCGCGGAAAAACGCTAGAGCGTATCCGCCCCAAATGCGGTTGAGCTGATCCAGCAATTACCCGTCGAGTTTACGATTGGCAGGGACATCGAACCCGCTGTTCAGGGCGCAGGCGTCAAACTGACTGCACCGACCTGACCACGGGCGATGAGCACTCCATGCGCCGGCCCTGTCGGGACCGCCTGCACACCCTTGAGAGTGATTCCCGCGTCGCCAGCCTGACTGAGGAGCGTTTTTACATCGTTGGCTTGTGATGCCTCGAAGGGTACAAACCACAGAACCCAATCGTCCGCTTTGAGGTCGCGGGCATCGAACGACTCAGCTGCGCCCGCGCCCAGCAGCACGAGCGCATCTGCTTCTTCGTGGCTGGCCGCGATGCGCATCTGTGACCCGCGCGCGAGGAAGGTAAACCAGCCGTCGTCATCGCCATTGATTCGCAGTCGTGTATTGGCTGCAAAGTTACCCATTGCCTGACAGAACCACCGCGCTTCCTGCAGGGCGATCGGATCCTGCGTGCGAAGAGCTGCCTGCCAGTGGTCGCCCTGCGCAGCCGCGGAAACGTCGAGTGAAATCGAACCCATCGCCGACGGCGTGCCGCCGGGCCACTGCGAGACGTATTGGCCGTAGCGTTTGACCCATGCTGCGAGCATGAGGCTGTAAAACACGGGCATGAGTGTGTTCGATTCGTACTGCCCGCCCCGCAGATACTCGCGCCACGCGGAGGAGTAGATGGAACGGGTTTGCCCGTCGGTCTGGTTAAAGAGTTGCGCCATGCGGTCGGCGTTCTGCGAAATCCAGAGACCCAGCGGTGGGGTGAATCCCTTTTTCGGTCGGTCGATCGCCTCGGCAGGCACATATCGCCTCGCCAGCTCCAGCAAAACCCATTTATTCCGTCGTCCCTCAGGGCTTCCGGGAATGTCGTGAATCTTCATCGACTCCGGCAGTGACAGCAGGAAATTGACGACGCGATAGTCGAGCAGCGGATTGCGCGCTTCGAGGCTGCACGACATCGTCATGCGTTCTTCGAGGCAGATGAGATAGTCTGCAAGGTTGGTTTTCACATCGGTGTAGAGCACGTTGTTGAGTCGCCCGACACGGGTGAGATGACGATTCCAGAAGGGGAGCAGGTCCGCTGCCGGCGGGCCTCCCGCGCGGATCGCGTCACGCATCTCATCAGAAAAGATGACCTCCCGTCCGCGAGGCCAGGCGACAAAGCTGCTCGCCCGCAGATAGGTGAACAGATCGTCAAACGCAGCAGCGTAGCGCCGCGACCCGGACCGCGCTGCTGCGGGTTGATCGATGATCCAGTTGTAGCGCCCCGGATAGCCCGCCGCCAGTTCATCACCGCCCTGACCAGTGAGCACGACCACGAGTTGCTCGCGGGCCATTTGTGCGAGTTTCCGCATGGAAAACATGGTGAAATTACCGAACGGCTCATCGTGGAACTGTGCGGCATCATCCACCATGGCCATGAAATCCCCGCCTCGGACAGCGCGGGTGAACCACTCGCAGTTGTGACGCTGCGCAACCATCTGGGCGTAAGGCAGCTCGTTGTGGTCCGGCGATTCGTCAAAGCCGATGGAAAATGCCTTGACGCGCTCACCCTTTTCGCCGCTGACTTTCGCCGTCAATGCGGTGATAAGTGAGGAGTCGATACCGCCGCTGAGCAGGCAACCGATCGGCACATCGCTGACCATGCGCATCCGAACCGCGTCGGTGAGCAGATCGTCGAGATGGTCAAGAACTTCGCCGGGATCGGTCGGCACCGGGGTGGGAACAAAATCCCAGTAGGGTTTGCTCGCCCATGTCCATGCACCCGCATCGAGCGTCAATGTATGACCGGCGGGTAATTTTGCGATGCCTTGAAAAATCGTGCGTGGCGAGAGGATGTAGCCGCGGGCGAAGTATTGATCCAACGCGACAGCATCGACGGGAAACTTTCGACCCAGATATTCAAGGATCGCCTTCAACTCGCTGGCGAAAACAAAAAGCTCATCGTCAGCGAACCAGTAAAGCGGCTTCTTCCCCAGCCGGTCGCGCACGAGCAGGAGCGACCGCGCAGCAGTGTCCCAGAATCCCAGGGCGAACATGCCGTTCCACTGTTCGATCGCGCCGGGTCCATCATGGATGAGCGATTGCAGGACGACCTCGGTGTCACATTGGGTCGTCAGAGTCAGCCCCGCAGCACGGTAGTGCTCCTGGAGTTTTCGGAAGTTGTAGATCTCGCCGTTGTAAACCAGTCCGTAGCGTTGATCGGGCGAAACCATCGGTTGCTGGCCGTGAGTCAGATCGAGCACTTTGAGTCGTTGATGGGCCAGAGCGACGCCGCCGGCGGGGGGTATCCACAGGCCTTGTTCGTCAGGTCCGCGGTGGCGGAGCGTGTCACGGGCGGCGACGACACGTGCGGCATGGAGTTGCCGCCGGGAGTCACGCAAGACGACGCCGAAGATCCCGCACATGAAGAGTTTCCAATGGAAGAGAGGCGCGATTTATCCGCAGGAGTTATCGGCCCGTGAGGGAAATTCGCTTGCGAAATGGCGTCAAACCGAGGTCTTACTCACGGCTTATTTGTGAATGATCCTGTCGGGGGTTGTCTGCAAAAAAGAAGCGGCGGCCGTTCGGCCGCCGCTTCCGCATCAGTGATCGGATGCCTACGATTGGTGCAGGCGATCCGGACTTGGGACTAATTAACCTCGCAGCAACTGCAACACGCTCTGGGGAGAGCTGTTGGCCAACTGGAGGACGTTCGTTGCCGCGCTGACGAGGATCTGCGACCGTGTGAGCTGCGCGGTTTCAGCCGCGAAGTCGGTATCACGGATCGAGCTTTCGGCAGCACTGGTGTTCTCCAGCGAGACACCCAGCGAACGGATGGTCGCACCGACGACGTTCTTCTGGAATGCGCCGAGGCGGCCGCGGAGACTCGAGATCTGATCGATCGCCTTGTTGACGACCTTCTGAGCCTTCTCGAGGTTACCATCGACCACGTTTTGCGACTGGCCGGAGCCGATGGTCGAAAGGTAGCCGTTGGTGGTGTCACCCAGGTTGCGGGTCGTGACGTTTTTCACGCCGATGCTGACCTGGTTGAGGATATCGACGTTGGGGCCGAGGTTGAACTTGGCGCCGCCGCCGGTGATGGTGAACGCGGTGAACGCACCCAGGACTTGCGACGCGCCGCCGCTGAGGGTCACTGAGAGGTCCAGGAAGTCGGTGTTGATACGGGTCGTGCGGCCCTTGGAGGTCGCCGAGATGCCGTTGATCGTCGCACCGAGGTCGGATCCCGCATCCTTGACCGCGTTGGTCAGAGAGCTGAAAGCGGTCTGGCTTGCAGTGGTGTAGGTGTTTTCATTGCCTGCGGAGGCGAAGAACACCGCACCGGCCTGACCGCCACGGTTGGTCAGTTTGAACGAGACGAACTGGTCTGAGCCGTACTCATCGCTCTTAAGCTCGATGTAGTTACCGCTGGCGACCGCCGAGACGCCCGTGACTGACTTGAAGGTGTTGACCGCCGAAGCGATCGCACCCAGCGTGGTACCCGAAGCGAAGGAGAATTGGCGTGAGCCTTTGGCGCCGGCCAATTCAAACTCGAACGTGTCCGTCGCCGCAGTCAGGTCGAGCGAGGAGCCGCCCGCTGACAGGAACAGCGATCCGTGCTCAGCCGAGTTGGTCACGACGACCTGGACGGCACGGGTCTGGCCGTATTCGAGCTTCGAGGCATTGATCTGGAAGTCCTGGACCTTTACGCTCTGACCGGTGATGTTGAAGTCATACGTGCCGTTGAGGAGCTTGACGCCCTCAAAGCTCGTGGTCGAAGCGATGCGGTCGATGGTCTGCAGAATCGAATCGATCTGCAACTGGTTGGCCTGACGTTCCTCGTTGGAGAGGCCGGCCGCGTTGGCGGACTGGCCGACGAGGTTCTGGACCTCCAGCAGCAGGCCGTTGATTTCCTGCAAGCCACCCTCGGCGATGTTGACGACCTGGTCGGCACGTTCCGCGTTGTTGATCGCGGCGCCGATGGCGGTCTTTTCCGAGCGAAGCTTTTCGCTGGCGATGAGGCCGGCGGGGTTATCGGCCCCGCGGTTGATCGCCAAGCCGGTGCTCAGACGCTCCAGAGACTTGGTCTGGAGAATGTTCTGCTGGCCCAGAATGCGCTGGGCGAGCAACGAGCTGACGTTAGTGTTGATGCGACTCATGGTAGGAGTGTCCTCCGTGATTAAGGGTTTCGAAACATCCCTGGGAACAAGGGCATCCTGCCCATGGTGAAGTCAGATTTTCCAAATCCGATCCGACGACTTTCTGATGCGCTTCCCAAGCCGCTGATGCTACGGTTGGCTCAGGCGGGCTCCTTTCCGGGTGGAGCCCTTGAGGGGTCGGGTGGGTTCATGCCATGCGACCTCTCCTTTCCGCGGCCCCTGCCCTGGGGCGCTGGCGAGGCGGCGGGCGATTGTCCGCCGGGGCGGCGGAGTCACCCATCGCAAACATCCCTGACTCGTCTGTTCCAATCTTCATGGCTTTGACCTTTGGCTCATGGTTGTTCGGAGCTTCCTTCAGCTTGCGACCAACCCAAGTCAAAACTTTTCTTATCGGAACCGCTCTGGCATGCCGGTCCCGCAGAGCGCAACCTTTGCCGCTCCGACCCGAACCATCGGCACAAACCGCGCTACCCTTAACCACCACCCAATCGAAAAAGTGAAAATATCCGGCACAAACGGAATAAACTCCCGCCCTCACAACGAAAATGCCCCAAACCTCCGCCCTATCCACCAAAGAGGGGAGTTATCCGGACGTGGATATGCGTGAATAAAAAAAGCGACCCGCCGTGAAGCGGGCCGCCTTCGTGTTTAGACCGAGTCGGAGCCGGTTACTGCTCCGTCACTCTCGGATCAGCCGGAGCTTAGCTGAGCAGTTGAAGCACGCTCTGGGGAGCCGAACGTGCCAAGGCCACGGATGACACCGCAGCCTGCACCAGGATCTGCGAACGGGTCAGGTTCGCGGTCTCGCTGGCGAAGTCCGTGTCACGGATGGCGCTCTCAGCAGCGCTGGTGTTCTCCAGAGCCACGCCTAACGCATTGATCGTTGAACCGACCACCTGTGACTGGAAGGAACCCAGTCGGCTGCGGAGCTGTGAAACCTGGTCGATCGCGCGATCCACGATCTTCTGGCCGGTTTCGAGGTTACCGCTGATCAGGTTATAGGTCTTACCGGATCCCAGATCACCCAGGAAGCCGACGGCACTGGTGCCCAGCTTGCTGGACTTGACGTCACCGATACCCAGGCGGACCTGGCTGTTGACATCGACGGTCGGACCGATGCTGAACTTGGCACCGCCGCCGGTGATGTTGAACGCGGTGAAGGATCCGAGCGTCTGAGCGCCTGTGGTGCTCAGGTCGAGGGAGAGCGCCAGGGCGTCGGTGTTGACGCTGACGTTCTTACCTTTGCCGCGAGCTACGACGCCGTTGACGATGGCGCTGACATCCGCACCGGTGTCACGAACCGCCGCTGCCCCCGAAAGCGCGGTGAAAGCGGTCTGACCGGTAGTGGTGTAGATGTTTTCGTTACCCGCGGAAGCGTAAAAGAGGCCGCCCGCCTGCCCGCCGCGATTGGAGAGCTTGAACGAGACGAAATCGCTTGAGCCGAAGTCCGTGGACTTCAGCTCGATGTAGTTACCGCTGGCGACCGCCGACACGCCGGTAACCGACTTGAAGTTGTTGATGCTCGTGGCGATGCTCGCCAGCGTGGTACCCGAGGAGAAGCTGAAGTTACGGCTGCCCTTGGAACCACCAAGCTCGAACTCAAAAGTAGAGCTGGCGGTGGTCAGGTCCAGAGCCGTGCCGCCCGCCGAGAGGAACAGCGAGCCGTGCTCTGCCGAGTTGGTGATCACGGTGTTGACCGTGACCGTCCCGCCATGCGTGATCTTCGCGCCGTTGACCGACAGGTCGGTCACGTTGGCGTGCTGACTTGAAATCTGGAAATCCAGTGAGCCGTTGAGCAGCTTGGTGCCCTGGAAGCTCGTGGTCGAGGCGATCCGGTCGATCGTCTGAAGGATCGAATCGACCTGCTGTTGATTGGCCTCTTTTTCAGAGGTGCTCAGGCCGGCATCGCTGGCGGTGGTGGTCACGAGGTTCTGCACCTCCAGCAGCAGGCTGTTGACTTCCTGCAGGCCGCCCTCAGCGATGTTGACGAGCTGATCGGCACGCTCGGCATTGCTCAACGCAGCCGAGATCGAGGTCTTTTCCGAGCGCAGCTTTTCGCTGGCGATCAGGCCGGCGGGGTCGTCCGCTCCGCGGTTGATCCGCAGACCGGTGCTCAGACGCTCGAGCGACTGGCTCAAGCTTTTGTTCTGGTTACCCAGAACGCGCTGGGCGAGCAGCGAGTTGACGTTCGTGTTGATTCGACTCATGACATTTTTCTCCCGGAGAACGCTTGGCGCTTACGACTCGAGGGGTTCGCCCGACACAGGCGACAGACATGGTCAGCGAGGTCGTTCGATAAAAAGCGCTGCGGTCGTCCTCCCGATTTTTTTCCCTGGCTCCGATTCGATCCGGGACACGCGCCCGAAGTTTGTTGACGCAAGGGCGCGGCAGGGGAACCGTGCCTCCACGTTTTGGACTCCGTCCGTCGTTCTCGCGAGTCGTCGCCTGGCGGACCACTCCGAGTTCCACCCCGCCTTGGCCGTCTGACCGGATCGGGCGAGGGACTCTCGACGAATCGGAAGAGGCCGCCCTCCGCATCAGCACAGAAATCACAAATCCCTGATTTCACGCAAAGTCCGCCCGCACAGCCGCGCATCGCGCCATAGCTGCGCCGTTCGTCACGCGCGACAGATTTTTCCCAGACCGAATAAACGGCCACGCGGGAACAGCCGATTGCCGCATCACCCACGAACAAACCGCGATTTGTCGTAATCACCCGCGTTCAGAACAGCCAAAGCAGCCGCGCAATCGCCTTTCGCGCAGCAAAAAGAGAGGAACGCTGACACGCGCTGGCTTTCGCGCGCGGTCTGCGAGCATGAGCGTTTCGAGCTTGTGTTTTTCGAGTCGTGCTTACTTCGCCGGCTCAGCAGGTGCTGCGGGCTTGACGATTGTCGCCGTCACTGTGACCGTCAGCGGCTTCTCGCCGTCGTCATATTTGCCGGCGGCTTCGGCCTTGGCGGTGTCGGATCGGCCTTCCGCGTCGGTCGTCTCAAAATAAAAGGTTTTCTTCGTCAGGTCGTAGCGCAGCCGCGGCATGAAATAGAAGTCATTATCTCTCGTGGTGCCTTCGAGCTTGTGCTTTTCGATGTTGCCGTCCTGATCCTTGGTCTCCGGCGCCATCACGTTGCTCTTGGTCACGGTGGACTTGCCGAACGACCAGAGATTGATCCCGCCGCTGCCGATGGTCATGGGCATGTCAAACTCATAGGTCGTGCCGTTGGGCTGCGCCGCCGTGGCTGCGTGAGTGGTGTGGTAGTTGATTGCCTCCGAGGCTTCGATTTTGAAGTGGACCAGCGTGGCGCGGGGATTGATCTTGTTGCCGTCAAACTCCGCGTATTCAGCGTCCTGCTCCTGCAGAGGGCCGGTGCTGCCGTCGGTGTTGACGAGGAAGTGGAAATCCTCGTTGCCTCCTCCGGAGTTGTAGAGATTGTCAACCGGGTACCAGCCGGGAATCGCTTTGAACTTCTGCGGAATGCTGTTGAAACCCATGCTGTAAGGGGGGATCAGCCCGCTGATGAAGTATTCGCCGGTCTGCGTGGAGTTGGCGTTGTAAACGATGTCCACCGTGTTGAGTTTGAGCGTGGTATCGCCGGGCTTGAAGCCGGTGACCATCGTGTGCTTCTCACCGCCGAGCGTCACGGAGTCCACGCCAGTGCCTGCTTCGTTGATGGTGAACGCGAAATCGCTGCCGTTTTCGCCCGTGTTGTGGTAGAAGTCGAGGTTGTAAGTGTGCCCCGCCTTGAGGTCCTTGATCACCAGCGGCTGATCGTCCTTGGTGAACTTGACAGCAGGGTCCGAGCTTACGCTGTCTGAATACTGGCCACCCGCGAGATTGGGAAAGCCGTTCATGTCGATCGTGATGTCCACCGCCGACGCCGCCGAAGCCAGCGTCAGGCTGATGATGGCTGCTTTGAACATGGAGATACCCCTTTCATTTCTGATGAGCCAGCCTCACATGAGCCAGCGTGAAACCTTACACCGTAACCGAGTTGATCCTCTTCTCCAAGTCACACGCCAATCGAGAAAGCGGTGATTCCAACCTGCTTACGCGATTGGCCCCTTGCCCGGGTCCGCATCGTCATCGAGATCCTGGTATCGCTCCGTTTCGGAGTCCGGCCGCACGCTGCCCGGCGAGGCGCCCGCGACCCCCGGAACGTGCGGCCGCCCCTGGATGTCCTGGATGTAGGCCATCGTTCGGTCCAGCTCACGCTTCAGATGCCGCACACGCAGGAGCGACTTGACGCGCGTGATCAGCTCAAGTTTGTTGACCGGCTTGGTGAGAAAATCATCGGTACCCGACTCGACACCGCGTTCGATGTCACCCAGCTCGTTCAACGCTGTCACCATCATGATGGGGATGGACCGGGTGGCAGGGTCTTCCTTGAGCTTTCGACAAACCTCAAACCCGCTCATCCGGGGCATCATCACGTCCAACAGGATCAAGTCAGGGATGGCTGTGCCTGCTGATGAGCCTGAACCCGCCTCAGCCAGTGCGGTCTCAACGATCTTCATCGCCTCCACGCCGTCACCCGCGGTGATCGTTTTGCAGGGCAGTGCTTCCAGATAGGCCTGCAGCAGTTCCACGTTCTGCGTGTTGTCGTCCACCACCAGGATGGTTGACTGGCGCAGGTCCAGATCCGCCGTATGGTCTGCTGCGGTGACAGGGTCGGCTGTTGGATGGGGGGTGCTCATGGGTTGCATCCTTGCCGGTTGGGACAAAGTTCGCATCTCCAGTTTCGCTGGAACGACGTTCCGTACGGACGCTCTGATTGATGCGCCACCTGATCGATTGGGTTGGGTACCCAAGGGTGACGTCTTAATAAGGTGATAGTACCCGGACAACGCGCAGTCGTCGATAGCGATTGCCTTCCTCTGCGGCCAAGCTCAGTCCAGATGGATGGATAGCTTTGCCGTGAGTAATCACAAAGGTTGTCTCATGAAATATTTGTAACGAAATGGCTGGTTGTTGCTAATCACGAGGTTTATGGTAAGATATTGTGAGTTAACAGCTGGCTCCAGACCTCGTGCCAAATCGGCACCCAGCGACGGAGGCTGGGGGATCCGTGGTCGGGAGTCTGGCTGGAGTGCATGTCGGTCGGCGTGTTGGGTTTCACCCTGCCTGTGAAACGTCTCCGATTGTCACAAGCCAAGGAAAATCGGAAGGTTACGTTCGATCGAAAAAATATTCCCGCAGTGTAAACCTGCGGATGGTTCGTGCGTATAAGTGCATAACCAAGGACGCCTTCCGGCGAAAACACCATGAGTCGCAGTGTTTCAACTCGTCTGGCTTGGAATGACCGCTGGTCACAACCGACTCTCGCGCAGTTGGTCGATCCTCTTAAGTCTCATCACCGTCGAGTTTTCGATACGCTTTTGCTTCAATTTAACGAGCTGGCGTCGGTGAATCAGTCCATCATCTGGTATGGCCCAGCCTGGAAGTGGACCATCCACTACACGCTCGCGCTCAAACCCGCCAAAGGCTCAAAGTCTGTCGAACCTGAAACCCTCGCCTATCTGGTTCCCCGTGTCGAGGCCCCGATGGTCTGCGTGCCCTTGAGTGACGCGGTGATTGAAAAGCTGCCGATGCACCGGCTCAGCAAGTTCGTGCGCGATGGGGTCAAAATGGCCAAGTGCGCGGTCGCCATCCACTGGGCCTGCTGGACCCCCGCGACACTCAGCGAGGTCGGCCTGATCATGGACCTGGTCAAACGCCGCCACAAACTGGTGGTCAATCCAAAAGAGGCCGCCAAAGACGCCGCGGAAAAAGAAGCAGCCGCTGAGCGATAAAACCTCGTTAGAAATCCCTCTCCAGCCGGGCTGCCTCCCGTGGGGAAGTGACCTTCCCCCGCAACAGCACCCGCTTTGACCGCCTCCTGATCCGCTGAGACTGATCCGCTGAGATAGGGACGCCTCCGTATCCGAAACGAAACAGCCCGTCCGGGGAAACCCCCGAACGGGCTGCTTTTTTGGTCTGTCGTTACGCTGGTTCGTCGTTGCTGCGACGAGTTTCCGGCTTAATAAACCAGAGCAGTCGCATCTTCGATGACCTCGATCACCTGGCGCACGTGGAAGGGCTTCTTCAGGTAGCCGTCAAAGCCGTTCTGGATCAGTCCGTGCGCCTGACCGTCGGTGAGTTTGCCGCTCATGGCGATCACCTTGGTCAGTTGCAGGTCCGCATTTTCGCGGACGAGCTTGATGACTTCTTCGCCGTTGATGTCACCCAGGTGCATGTCCAGAAGCAGGACGTGCGGGCGGAATTTTTCGCACTCGACACCTGCTGCAAAGCCGCTGTGTGCGGTCTTGACTTCGTAGTTGGCTTGTTCGGTGAGCACCTTGTTGAGCACGTCCACGATCTCGCTCTCGTCATCGACGATGAGCACGCGGGTTTTGCCGCTCTGGAGGCCGTCGAGCGGGATGTTGTGGGTTTTCATGAAACGGATCAGCGCATTGAGCGGGATTCGCCGGTCTTTCGAGCCGGGGATGCGGTAGCCGCGGAGCTGACCCGAATCAAACCACTTGGAAACGGTGCGAGGCGCGACGTTGCAGATTTTGGCGACCTCTCCGGTCGTCAAAATGTCTTTTTGGCGAGGCATAGCTGTTGACCTTTCTCCAGAAACCTCCGGCAGACCTCCATGTCGGGTGCCACGCGCACCTCGACAGAAATGAACATCGGCCAGTGTCGGAGTCGGGTTAATCGTCACGACGGGAAAATGTGGAGCCACGGGTGGGATCGGCCCCAAGCGTTCAGCCGGGAGTTTCGGCGTAATCGCTAAGGTCCTCGTCCTGTTATCCGCCGGAAACAGGGGGGATCAAAGCCAGCTCGTCGCCATGCGTCAGGACATGATCCGCCCCGACGTAGGCCTGATTGACCGCCGGCGCAAGCCTGCCGGAAAACTCACGCAGCGCAGGATGCTGTGACTCGATGGCGTGCAGAGCATCCCGCACGCGCGAACCCTCAGGTAAATCGAGCGAAGCCTCACGCTGGCCGGTCTTGGTCGCCAGCACCGCAAACATGAGCACACGAATAGTCACGAGATCATTCTACGGGATCGCTTCGCAAGCGGCTGCACGCACGCTGCTTCAGACAGACGATCAGACAAAAGGTTGACAAGCCGCGCCGCCCGTGATGGGCGGCAATCTTTCAGACCCGTCGCCGCGAGGCGATCAGGAGTCCGCCCAGAGCCAGCAGAGCGAAGCTCGCCGGTTCGGGAATGGGGACGACATCGTAGGTCAACACCAGGTC